>JAYTTR010000539.1:0-3747 GCA_043744935.1 Gemmatimonadaceae bacterium | reverse complement strand
ACCAAGTATTCCATATGCCCTTCCCTTCGGCTAGTCCTACCGCTGCAGCAACAGAAAAAGTATTGATCAGAAGAAAGCTTACTACCGCAGCCGTATGGGGAAGCGCTACAAAACTTTTGCTGAGCTGAAGCGAATGACCACCTAGAACAAGGTAGACGAGGCTTGCGAGCGAAGCGGCCAGTACGAGCTGTGCAACGTTGAAAGCGCGCTTAATTGCTGGTTTTGGCTTTCCGATCTCAGTAATCGTCGAACATAGTCCTACTAGTGCGACAGACGCCCAAGATGGATAAAGCACCAATGCGGACAAATATGGAATGAATGAAACTTCACCAAAGGTGCTACCCTGCACTCTATACCGGGTTTGTGCCGCAACGAATCCAAGTAAGGCAATGACTCCGGCGCCGAAAAGCAGTCCTGCGTCTACTTTGGGATTTCGCAGGTACAAACCCACAAGGGTGGCAGCCGAAGCCGCCACAATCGCGTACACGTAAGCGATTACTCTTGTTTTCATGTAATTCTTAAAAATGGCGCCCCCGCCATCCTAGCCTACCTTAGCCCCAAGTCTTGGTTTCTACCAAAACGAACGACCAAAAAGCGCTCACGAGCTGGGCCAGAATTTCCATGTTGCGTCACCTCCCTTGTGGGTTAGTCACGCGTGCCCCGCTCGGGACGCCGCATGCTTATCCAGGTTGGCTCCGCTCCTACTACTTTGGCCTGCCCGCTCCGCTCCGCTCTACCGGGAGACGGGGACGTTTAGCAACTATCGCCTTTACTACAGACGACGAGATTGACCAACCAAAGTCACACGGCGTCGCGTGACTTACGGGAAAACGTGGATCCACCGATTCGTGGCATCAAGTACAGCGAGCACGGCACTCGTCTCCGAGCTCTCGCGCACCTCACAGCTACCAGTCAACGCCACCGCCTCTCGGCCAGCGCGTGCAGTAACACTCACGAACACATATTCGCGATTGAACGCCGCGATCAACGTCGAACCGTCCAACGACACCGTACGATCGCTACCAAGATTCGCACGAAACGTTTCGCCGATCGCCACCACAGTTGCCCGAGCCGCCAAGTCGATTCTCGACCGCTCGCTCTCTTGTCCCTCAGCCTCACCCACAAACTCCTGACCACCGCGACTAAGGATGACGCGACACGTCACACCGCGCAGGCGCGACCGACGAACCTCCACCCCTTCAAATACGAGCGCACGTCGACCGGCGGGAGCTACATCAGCAATCTGTGGCGCCAACGGAACGGACTTTGCCCGCTCAACAGGCGTAGCGGCAACGGGCGGCGGCGGCGATGCCGCTGAACTCTCTCGCGGAGGCCCGGGCTCATATGGACGGTCGACCGGACGAGGTTGGTCGAGCGACGTGGCAATCGAAATCTTCCGATGGTTCACGCGTAAACCAAGCTGCGCGATAAGCGCACTCTCGATATTGCGGACGGTTTGCTTCGGAGCAACCTGTTCGGTGGTCAGCACATGGACCTCGTCAATCGCTCCCGTCTCGCCCGGTACAATCCGGACCGACAATACTCCAGGAAGCGTGGCGATTAACTCTTCCGCGCGACGCAACGGAAGCACGCTGCCAGCAATGGAGCCGGCAGGCATCGAAGGCGAGGTCATGCCGAAATTGACTGGGATCGACAGGGAAGGCTCCACAGTGAGATCTGGACGGCATAGATTGTCCAACTAACTAGCTCAAGCGTAGGCTAATATGTGGGGCAGATCACTTATCGGCAAGGACCAAGCTCAGGCAACACGTTGTCCGATATAGCCCTACCGTTCCACACGTCAACCCACGTCGAGAGCGTCGTCGCCCTCTCCCTCATACTCGCGCAATTTCCGGTACAACGTCCGCTCACCAATTCCGAGCAGATCTGCCGCCTTGCGGCGATTTCCGGCAGTATCGCGCAACGCAGCCTGAATCGCAACACGCTCGATGTCCGCCATCGTCATACCCGGACCGAGCGTAATATTCGCCGCCGGTAACGATTCGTCTCGTGGTTCGATAGCACGAACGAGTACCGGCGTTGCGCCAGGCATGTAATTCGATCCGTCGGCCGTTGACTGCGCGCGCACCTCACCCATCCAGCCAACGGTGGCTCGCGGCGCCTCCACATCCATGCGACGCCGCAACTCCTCGACCTGCAACTTGAGCTCGACCAGCGAACGCACGATGAACTCCAACTCCCGCCCCTGCGCGCGCTCCCCTTCCCGGAGTTGCGGCCCGACGTGCACGGGCAACAATCGACGACCGCCTGCATCGCGAATCGCGCGCGGAATATCATCAGCAACGATCTCGCGACCATGGGCGAGCACCACCATGCTCTCCACAAGATTGCGCAATTCACGTACGTTGCCAGGCCACGGATATTCGGTCAACAACGACATCGCGTCAGCGGAGATGCCGTGAAACGGTCGATCATGCAACCGTGAAAACTCGGCGACGAAACGACGCACCAACAGCGGAATATCCTCCTTCCGCTCGCGCAATGGCGGCAAATAAATGCGCAACACATTCAGTCGATAATACAGATCCGCGCGAAAGCCGCCTTCTTCAACGTGCTCGCGCAATGGTCGGTTCGTGGCCGCCACAACCCGCACATCAATCGGGATTACCTGCGTCCCGCCAACGCGCGTCACTTCACGCTCCTCCAACACACGCAACAACTTCACTTGCGTACTCGATGGCACTTCGCCGATCTCGTCGAGAAACAGTGTGCCGGTATCGGCCAATTCAAATCGACCAAGACGACGTTCCGCCGCTCCAGTGAAGGCGCCCTTTTCATGGCCAAACAATTCACTTTCGAGCAACGTTTCCGGCAACGCACCAACATTTACTGCAATAAATGGTTTACCGCGACGAGGTCCAAGACGATGAATGGCCCGTGCAATGAGTTCCTTGCCGGTACCACTTTCGCCTTCAATCAGTACAGTGCTCGATACGGGCGCGATCTGCTCCACTTTGACCAGCACTTCGCGAATCGCCTCCGATTCGCCAACCAGTCCGGTTAACTGTGCCAGACGTTTGCGTTCGAGACGCCGACGAATACCGTCGACCACGTCTTCGATCACGACTGGCTTCGACCACGTCTCGACATATCCAACGTCGCGCAATCGTTCATGCATCGTTGCGTCGGATACGTCAGTGAAGCCAATCACTGGTACACCTTCCCAAAGTTGCTGCCGAACGAGCGCAACGTTGACGGAATCGAGCAACGCACCGGTCAACACGACAAGGTCCGGTTCCGCACGACGCAGGTCGCCGCGCACGTCATCCATCGGCGAAATGGTGACGGTCGTGAGCCCATGCGCTTCGAGCGCCGCATTGAGTCGCACGGCGGGCTCCACGTCAGTCATCAGGATTGCCACTACGCCAGGCGCGCCATCATCCATGCGTTCGCGTCGCGCACCAGCAGAACGCGGACGACTACTCACGCCTTCCCCGCTCGCTTGTAGAACGGCAATTTGACCACGCGCGCCGGCACCATACGCCCCCGAATATCAATCTCAAAGGCCGTGCCAACCACGGCGGCAGCAGTCGGCAAATAGCACGTGCCTATCGCGATACCCAACGTCGGACTCATCGTGCCGCTGCAGACATCACCGACGGCGACGCCACCGTACGACACGCCGTGTCCGTGACGCGGAATCGCGCGCTCATCAACCGTGAAACCAACGAGACGACGATCCGTCCCGTCGGCCTGCTGACGCGCCAACACCTCACGTCCAAGAAA
>JAYTTR010000538.1:0-3762 GCA_043744935.1 Gemmatimonadaceae bacterium | reverse complement strand
CGCGGACTAAACGTGCGACACCAAAGTCACTCACTTTGAGTACGCCATCCGGCCCAATAAGCACGTTTTGCGGCTTGAGATCGCCGTGTATCACCTGTTGCGCATGTGCCGCCTCTAACGCGCGCAGCAGCTGTTTTGCGACTGCGACCACAACCGTATCTTCAAGCACACCGCGCGCATGAATGATTTCCGCGAGCGATTTACCATCGACGAATTCCATCGTAATAAATGGAACGCCCTCTGCTTCCCCGAAGTCGTGAGTGCGCACGACATTGCGATGTGTGACGCGCCGGGCAAGCCGCAGCTCGTGTTTGATACGCTCGTACGCATCGGGGTCGGCGACCACCACCTCAGGTCGCAGCAATTTTACGGCGACCGCTTCGCTGAGCGACCGATCAAAGGCGCGATACACCATGCCCATGCCACCGCTGCCGAGCAACGCGTCAATGCGATAGCGATTGGCGAGGATGCTGCCCGGTTGCATGACGATGCCCGGTCGCGAACCCGCGTGCGGATGCGGCGCCGTGACACAAAGGATGCCGCCGGCCAAGCGCACCCGTCGGCCACGTCGCAACGGCGCGTTGCTGACCGGTGGTGATGCATCGGTTGGCCAAGTGTCGTTTGCCAGACGCATGGCGATTAATGCTTCTTTATCGCGCAAGTCTGCGAGGAGCGCATCAAATGCTTCGGCCAGCGCTGTCACTTCGGCGCCAGCGCTCGAACCAAACACCGAATGCGCGACGGTACCGTGATAGTCACCGTCAGCAGCGCGATGCACAGCGTCCGCTAACACTCGCACGGGTCGCGCAATGCGTCGTGCTGCTGCGTACGCGACAACGAGCGTCAAGAGGAAGCCAATGACGCCTGCCATCACGATGGATCGCTGCACGCCCGCGAGGCTTGTACGCTCCACGTCGCGCGAACGCAGCACGACAAATCCGCCAACGACGTCGCCGCCCGCCGTCGTCAGCGACGCGCGTTGCGCGAGATAGTCGATGCTGTCCACGCGCAAACCGGGATGTGGCACATTGGACGCAACGCTGCCACTCGGCAATGCGGCGAGGGTTCGTACGGCGGATAATACGGCCGTATCGCGACCAAGCGTAGACGCTGCAATGCGCACGGTGCCATCAACGGCGCGAGTAAAGAACACCACCTCGCTTGCCGTTGCGGCGCGCACGTCGTGCGCGAGTAGCGAGTCGACCAATCGCGTGGCAACGAGCGCACCAACCAGAATTCCGCCCGGGATGACGATGGGTACGGCCACCGCTTGAAACAGCAGCGAATCCCTTGAGACGCCAAACCCCGCGCTGACCTGCCCACGCAATGCGCCGGCAATTAGTGGTACGCCACCGAGTGCGTCGCCGTGTGCGGCCGGTTCGTCGGACTTTGCCAGCAGCACACCGCGCGCATCGGTGATGAAAACCCATTGTGATTCGAGCTGCGACACCGCTTCGAATGTTTGATCGAGGATGTCGTCCGCACGGCGTTCGGAGACCAGCGTCCGAAAGTACGGTCCTTGCACAAACACGCTGGCGCCTCCGGCCAAACTGCGCTCGCGACCCGAAAGAAACTGCGCGACCAAATCGGCCGACTGCTCTAGCCCTCGACGTGCCGTCGCGTCACTACTACGCCGTACCGAGTCAGAGGCAATCAAGAGCGCAATCGCGACAACGACACCAACAAGCGTTGCGGTGACGAGAAACACTCGCCACGTAAAACCGATGCGCGATCGCGACCGCTCAGTAGCGATCAGCACGGGTCGCGGTGTACGCCACGCCAAATTTATTCAGATGCTGTTTTTCGACGTACCCACGTGCGTCGAGCGATACCGCGAGGTCCGCAAGCCCGCTGGCGGGCACCTCAATGGTGCGCTGCAACTCTGGCGCCCGTTCATGCCATACACGCAGGCGATAGCTGCCAGATGGCACGCCGGTCACAACAAAACGCCCATCGCTTTTGACCTTCGTGACGTACGGCGTGTTGACGACGATGACGAAGCTGACCATGCGCGCGTGAATGTTGCAATAAATCGCATAGGTGCCGGGTCGATCAAATGTGGACGAACGCGCAACGCGCGCGCGGTACAGCCCTAGATCGAACGCACCAAGGGCACTATTTGAAAACACGTTATGACTAAATGGATCGCTGTTGGGGAATGTGATTTTGCCACCAGCTCGCACGATCTGCACATGCGGCAAGAACTCGCGGCCCCGCATGTCAATCTCCGCAGCAGCCATCGCATCGCTGCGCTCGCGGCGCGCTGGGTCAAGCGACTCGAGTTGGACAATCGCACTCCCGACGTCGCGTACGGTCGCGTCTGCGCGCTCCGCAATCGTGAGTCGGCCGCTCACCGAACCTTGCGCGCATACATCACCGTGCATGATGACGCTGGCGACCATCCAGAGCGTCACGCAACGCACCGCACGTTGCTCGCCGCTCACCACTCGAATCCGGCAGCGAGATTGATCTGTGATCCGCGACGCGTACCACTCGCGTAGTGCGTGGCCAGCGTTCGGATTTCGAAGCCGAGTACCACAGGTTGTGTCGGATGCCACGAAATATTGACGGCGCAACTCGCATTGCGCTGGCGGTCGGGACGATCGGCCGTGTTTACCACATCCACACCGCACCCAAGGCCCGTTGCCGTAGTGGGTCGAACCTGCGCGAGCAATTGCGCCCACCCAGCAGTATTCCGGAGTGGTGCACCAAGTGTTTGCCCAACAGCAGCGATACCAAAATTCTGACCAACCGCGCCACCGCCAAGGCCACGAACGGCACGGCCATGATACGCTTCGCCACGCACTGACAGGCCGTGCGTCAAACCCACGCGCATGCTCAGTGCGGTCGCGCTACTGGTCGTCAGCGTGTCGCCCGAAATGCGGAGCCAACCACGATGCAGGCCAATTCCAATTTCTCCGCGTTGATCATCCGGCGCGTCGTTCGCGCCCCATCGTACGCGAACGCGTCCCTCAAACGACGGCCGCGCAGCACGCTCGCCCGCATCCACGCCGTCGAGCTCCGACGGATGCACGTCACCGGCGGTCGGTGCAAGGAGAGCAAGCTGCGCGCCCCACCGAAGTCTCGTCGCTCCAATCATGGTGGCGAAGAGCTCTCGCGACACACGCGCTTGTGGCAACCAATTCCAGAGATTGCCGGCGGCGGTGAATCCGGGAAGTCCGACGGTTGCGACGCTTGCCGGATCAACGTCAGCGATGAGAGGTCCGTCAGAACCCACCATCACTTCTGTCTTCGCCCAGGTAATTTGTGCACGCACGGTACGAAGTCTTGCGCGCGGCGTGGGGAAAGCGTCCACGCCCGGTGTTGGAGCGGCAAAGAAGTCAATGTCAATATCGCCGATGAAGCTTCCGCCAAGCACACTGTCCACGCCGAGTGACGCGCCGAGCGTCGTTTGTCGAATGGAGGCACCGAAGACATGACTGCCAGCCGATCCGTTGCGCGTGACGACAGGTGGAGCTGCGCCTTCGCGCACGAACAATGGAAGTTCGCTGCTGTTGAAGCGCGCGTTGTCGTAGTACGCGTTCGTCAGCACTCGCCCCGTGAGTTCAAGCTGCAATCGCGAGCGCGTTTTCACCACGGACGCTGCCTCGATCGCCAATTGCCGTCGGAGCAATTCGATCGCGGCTTCTGCGCGCGCCAGACGCGCGGTCAGCGAGTCCGTTGCTGCGCTTGACGTATCGCGCTGCCCGACGCCCGTCGATCCAGCTTGTGCGCGAGCCATCATCGGCGCGAACACCGCCA
>JAYTTR010000537.1:0-14931 GCA_043744935.1 Gemmatimonadaceae bacterium | reverse complement strand
GAAGACTTCGTATTGCGCTTCAAACGGTGGACGCAAGCCGGCCGTACCGTAGGAGACACGTAGCTTGCCTTCGTCGATACCCGGTATGTGGAAGTCTTCGCTGAAGCGCCACGCAGCTGATGCGCGCTCGTACGTTGCTTTCCGCTGCTTCGCGCCGAACAACGACGACTCGTCTTCTCGCACCAACGCATCGAGGATGTAGCGATCTTTGATATCGAAGGTCGTGATGGCGAAGAGATTGCGATTGCGTATCGTGATGGTATTCGAACCCGGTAGTGTGGGCGCATTGGGATCCTGCGCCGCCGCACCAAACTCTGTCACGCCGGTCACGGACAGCTTCTGCGCGGTCACATCGAGGAAGTTGTTCGATTGATCTTCATACACCATCGCCAATTTGGTCGTGTTCGTCAGCCAATTTCCCACCCGTCGTACTGATGTGAGCGTCGCACCCGTGTTGAAGGAGCGATTGCTGCCAAAATTTTGATCGAGGTTGCCCGGTCCCTTCGTGCCAGTCGAACCGAGAAACCCAATCGGCACAAACGATTTATTGTTACCGGTCGATTGATCGTAGTTGAAATTGCCCTCTGCCGTAAGCCAATCGAGCGGACGATAATTCAACTTGATCACGCCGGTAAAGCGATCACGATCATTGGTGACCTGCTGATTGCTGAGCCGGTACAGCGGATTGGACACGTTACCCGACGACGGTGGCTGTCGGATGACCGCATTGTACGGCGAACCATCTTTGTTCTTGGCCAGGATGTCGATGTTTGGCTCAAGGAAACGAAGACCGAAAAACAACCCGCCTTCATTGGTCTGATCGGCGTGTGAGCGTCCGTAAAACATGCCCGTCGACAGATTCATTTTGTCGTTCACCGCTTGGTCAACATTGATACGGAAGTTCTGACGATTGTACCCTTGCAACAACGTCAGCACGCCGGTTTCCCGGATATTCTGTATGGATGCGTTGAAGTTGGTGGCGCCCTTCCGATGACCGATGGACAAATAGTTAGTCATCGAGGCGCCGGGTTTAAACACGGCGTCCAGCGCGTCATACAATTTCGGATAGCTGTTATCGGAGAGGTCGTCCGTTCTCGAAACGCGCTGTCCGTTCGCGTCGAGCTTGAATCCAGACGGTGTCGTAGGATCAAGCTGGAACGCCGTCGACGTGTTCAGTCCAACTTTCCTGGGCAGATAACTTTGCCCGTACTCGTTGCGAAACGTGAAATTCGTCTGTCCTTCGGCGAGATTTGCACCGCGCTTGGTAAAGATCTGGATGACGCCATTCGCCGCATCGGACCCGTACAACGAACTCGCGGCCGCACCTTTGATAATTTCGACGCGGTCTATGTCTTCCGAGTTGACGTCGGCCAACCCCAAGCGCGTGATCGTACCATCGACAATCACGAGCGGATCCTGCTTGCCGGTCAACGACGTTGCCGACCGTAAACGAATCGCTGGTTCGGAACCGGGCGAACCCGAGGTGGACGCAACGGACGCGCCGGCCACTTTTCCAGCCAGGCTGCCGAGCGGAGAACTTGACGGGGCTTCTTTAATCTGGCTGGCATCGACAACGCTGACCGCGAATGCCGTTTTCTTCTGAGACGTGGCATCAGAAACGCCGGTGACGACGACCTGTTCGAGATTGAGGATGTCCTTCTCGAGGTCGTAATCCTTGTCAATGCGACCGGTGGCGATCACGATCGGCAGCCGCTTCGGCTTGTACCCAATGAACCGGACGACAAGGTTCACCGAGCGTCCGCTGTATTTCGAGACGTCGACGGTGAAGCTGTACTTGCCATCAGGAGTGGTAATGGTACCTGCGCCGATCTCTGGAATGCCGACACTTGCGCCGCCCAATGGCTGTCCAGACGACGTCACCTTCCCGGCGAAGACCTCCGTCTGCGCCTGCGCCACGCTCGCCCAAACCGTGGCGGCCGCAACAACAATCGCTATCCGGAACGACCTTCGAATCAAGACACCTTCCATTCGTAACCTCGTGCGGTGAGGAGGGAACTTTCGAACCAGAAGAGGCAGGGCGATTGGGACCGGACGGGCACGCCTGAGCTACACAAACAACCGCTTGGTCACAGTATGGTCACGTTTCGTCCCATGTCAATTAGCAACAATGCGAGTTGGGAAGAAGTCACTGGCTAGGGACTAAGGACTAAAAGGTAGGGATGAATGCACCGATTCCGCTCCCTAGTCCCTAATCTCTATCCCCTAGTCCCCAGTCACGCCTTGCTATAACGTCACCACGCCATGAACGCCTCACGTTCGCTTCCACTCCTCGCGGCGCTTTGCCTCACCGCACCGTCCTTCGCCCACGCGCAACGTGGGAGCGGACGACTCGTGGGACTCATCGTTGACTCGCACACCGGAAACGGCATCGCCCAGGCCGTCATCGTACAACTTGGCGACAATCGTATCGCCACCGCTGACTCGGCGGGCCTGTTCAAATTTGACAGTTTGCCGACTGGCATTGTGCGCTTCATGGTGCGCGCACCCGGGTTTCCGTCCGCGCGATTGGTGGTAGCGCTCACCGTCGGCGAATACATGGAACGACGAGTCGATCTCGATTCGACGGCGGCCACCGCAGCGCTCCTCAAGGCCGCCGCACCAACTCGTGGTGCGGGCGGACAACCACTACCGCTGGTGAGCGTTGAGGCGAAAGCAAGCCTTGGTCCACGCTTTGCGAATTTCGAACGCCGTCGCGCAACCGGCGCTGGCCACTACATCACGCGTGACGAAATTGAAAAAGGACAGTTTTCTTCGCTGCAAGACATCGCACGCATCGTGCGCGGAGTAAACGTTGAATGTGGTGGCGGCGCGGGCTGCGCGATTCGCATGGCGCGTGCACCGATGCGATGTGCGCCAGAGTATGTGGTTGATGACAATGTTGACAATGTTTTTGGTCCGACCATTCCCGTGCGCGATATCGAAGCGCTTGAGTTTTACACGGGACCAGCGGATGTGCCTGGTGAATATGCAGGTCGCAGTGCGGGCTGCGGTGTGATTGTAATATGGACGAGATCAGGTCCGCCAAAACGACGTAAGTAGCAGTATTTACTGCGGCGTCGTCAAGGAGATGCTGTGTTGGCCCGCAGCAATCGGAATCGTTTGCTCACGTCCACTCGGCCAACGCACCCAAAGTGCAGTCGCACCGATTGGAAGCGCGAGTACCGTGGTCGCTGCGTCCATCGACCAGTAGCCACCACCCGCGTGCAATTCACGCAGCGGCCCGCGCAGCCCGCCGCTCACGACGCGCAGTTGTGCACCAAAGGCCAGTGGATTGTTTGCTGATCCTCGTAGTCGTACGCGCAGTCCGGGCCGCGCCGTCACGTTGTGCCACAACGTCATTGCCGCGCCATTTTGCGAAACCGCGAGATCGGTACGTGCATCGCCGTCGTAGTCCGCAGCCGCAGCACCACGTTGATCGCCCAGTACACTGATTCCACTCTGCTGCACCGTCTGTGCGTGGAATCCGCCATGACCGTCGCCGAGGAGGAGGAGGCCTGCACCAGCGTCAAAACGCATGGTGTTGATCTCGGTTGGGAAAAAGTTTTGCGCGAGAAACAGATCTTCGTGTCCATCCCCATTGAAGTCTGCGACAACGGCGCCAAACGCGGGTGCAAGCTGCGCCTCTGCCGGCAATTCATGCGCCTCGAAGTGCGAGCCACGATTCAGAAAAACAGTGTGTGCAAATGTGGTGGCGCCAACACGGACCGCGCGCGCGCTGGATGGTCCGAGCAGCGCGTCAACATCGGCTTTCGCGAACATCGCATAGGTCGCAAAGCGCTCCTTCAATTCCGGAATGGCGGCACCAAGTCGTGAAAACGGATCGAGTGGCATTTCGCGTGACGTGAGCGAATCGGCGCGCGCAAAGATCAACGCGAGGCCCGCAGTTGGTGTGTTGGCCGCCACGAGTTCATACGGTCGCGACAGAGACGCTTGCCACGGAATGTTGCGCCCCCAACTGGTCGCAACAATATCCAGTCGACCGTCGCCGTCGAAATCGCCAACCGTCACACCATTCCATCGGCTCGTCAGGTCGGCCATTCCCCACGCTTTTGTCACATCACGCAATCGTCCCGCATCGTTGTGCAGTACGCGCACTGGTCCCCATTCAGTGGCGAGGATCAGTTCGGGTTTTCCATCGCCGTCGAGATCCGCAAACACCGCGCTGGATACAAGCCCCAGCTTGCTCATCACAACCGCGTTTGCGGTATCGAGCGTAAACGAGCCGTCGCGAGCGCCGATGTACAATCGTGAGCGAGCGGGCAACGGCCACGCGCCGGGAATGACGCGCGCTCCGACAAATAGATCCAATATCCCGTCACCGTTCACATCAGCCATCGCCAGTACGCCGACACTCGCCGTATCACCCACAATGAACGGCGTCGCTGTTCCCATGCGCCTCGAACGCGCGGTCGGCATGAACTGCACAACCGACGCGACCTGTACGGCCTCGTTGGCGGTGGCGGCTTCGTAGTTGGATTGTCCGACCAGTAGCGACAGTGCACCGCGTGCGTCAAACATCGGGAGCGCGGTGGTGAGATCATACGGCAGCGCGACCGTCGAACCCGCAATCGGTGTAAATCGATCACCGCCGTTGTGCAAGACGTTCAGGGTACCGCCGCGGCCGCTGGTGAACACTAGATCGTCGCGTCCATCGCCATCGATATCAATCCAACTCACACCAGGCCCGAGCTGACTGAGTCGCGATGGCAGCAGCGGCTGTCGTCGGAAATCCGCATACAGCGAGTCCACGTGCGCTGCGCCGTGCAGCAATGCCGATGCGTTCGTAAACATCGGCGTCGTGCTGACAATTGTTGCAGCGGAAACGGATGCTGGTGTCGTTGCGACGGACGCTTCGTCGATTTCGTACAGGCGATTGGCCTGCACATTGATGACGCGATGTGATCCATTCCGCCAGCGCACATCGACGACGCCGCCACTATCGGCGTTCATCGCGAACGTGAGCTGCGCGTCACTCCCCGACAAGTAGTAGCCGCCGGATGTAACTTCACGCGACTGGTCTGGGAGCCCTCGTGATCGCACCGTGACGAGGGCGCCGATGCCTTGTGTGTTGGACGCGACGCCGCGCAGTCGCACGCTGAGACGAGGAGCACTGCTGGTGTTTCGAAAAATTACCGCGGGCGCATCGAGTCGCGTGACCACGACATCGAGCGCGCCGTCACCATCGAGATCCGCAAGGGCCATCCCTTGCGAAATGGCACTATCCACACCAAACCCCCACGCGCGGCTCTCATCGTGAAACACGAGGTCGCGACCGTTGCGCAACGCGACGCTCGGCGTTGCGAGTCGCGGGAATTCTTTCGACTCGTGATTCCATGGCACGCGTGGAAAGCTGTTGCGAATCCGTTCGTACGGATCGGCCTCGCGTACATCGTAGCGGTGACCATTGACTGCGAGAAGATCCTCGTAGCCGTCGAGATCGACGTCGAGAAACGCCGAACCCCAGGTCCAGTCGGTAGCGGCAACACCCGCAAAGTCGCCGATCTGCGCCCACGTCCCGTCGCCGCGAGAGAGGTGCAGCATGTTGCGCATCCATTGCGTGCGCTCCGGCGACATGCCCACCGGCTTTGGCAATGGTGTATGTGTCGGAATTTGTTGCTGCCGCGCCGCGAGTGTAGGCGCGAGCATATCGGCCGTAAAGATGTCGACGCGGCCGTCGCGGTTGATATCCGCGAAGTCGACGGACATGCAGGTGTTACTCGTCGCACGTAGCGCGAATGGCGGAGCAAGTTGGAAGTTACCGTGCCCGTCATTCAGCCAAAATTGATCGGGATCTTCCAAGTCGTTGCAAACATACAGATCCGGTGCACCGTCGCCGTTGACGTCGTAAAACCTCGCCGCGAGTGTGAAGTAGTCGGCCTCGGTTGTGATCGGGTTTCCATGCTCATCGCGAAACCGCGGGCCCATCACCGGCGATCGCGTAAAGTGTCCCTTGCCGTCGTTCAAGAAAAAAAGATCGGGCTCCGCACGTTGCGAACGCATGAATCCGCCCAGGTCGGGGCGCGCCTCGACGCGATACTCTTTCTTCCACTCGTCAAGGACCGTGACGCTATCGCCGATTTTCTTGAGCACTTGGTCAAACGCACGCGCCTGCGGGGGATAAACATCGAGCGCGTTGTGTGTTTTGTAGGTAGCGACGTATAGATCGAGCGAGCCGTTTCCGTCGATGTCGGCCAGCGTCATCGTGGTGGCCATGTAGCCACCAGAAAGTCCGCTCGTGGCAGTCGCATTGGTGAAATGCCCATGCCCGTCATTTGTAAAAAGCAACACCGGTCCACCAAACGTGCCGACGATGAGGTCAAGATCGCCATCGCCGTCAACGTCGGCCAATACCGCACTCGTGGTCGCAACGCCCCGAAAATCGAGTCCGCTTGCTGCGGTGACGTCGGTGAAGTGCATGCCACCGTCATTGTGGTACAGTGCGGCGGGCGTTTCTTCCGAGGCAAGAAAAATATCCGGACGTCCATCACCATCCACGTCACCAAGCGCAACGCCGGCACCGTCCAACAATCCGCGATTCGCGAGGCCGTGTTCGTCGTCGATATCGTTGCGGTGTATGAGTCCTGTCTCCGATGTCGTAAGCATGCGGAAACCGGCGTGTCCTCCAGCGACGATGTCCAGTGTGCGCCACCGAGCGCCAAGCTCTTGATGCCAGCTTGTATCAACTGGTGTCTTTTTTTTGCAGCCAACGGCCAGCGCCATCGTGAGCGCAACGAAGATAGCACGTTTCAATGTCACGCGCTTTTTCTCGTGATCAACTTGCGGCGAACCGTGCGTCCGATGCACCGACCTTGTTGCAACCCCAGCATGACCGCCGGAAAATAGTGAACGCCGGCGTACACGCGGGAAATGGCCACTTCAGTGAGTGCCGCCTGCAACGACGCAAATGGTCGTGGGGGTTGTCCGATATCCACTTGCGTCGAGTCGATGAACGATACTGTATCACCAAGAAGCGCCGTGAGTATTTCAACCGCCGCAGCCGATTGCACCGAATGTCCTGATGTAAATTCGGGAAACGGGGGCGTGGGGATGACGGTTTGAAAGCGCTTGTCGAAAACGCGTTGCACGTATGTCACTGGGCGAACCACGTTGGAGTGATACTTCTCGCGCCAACAACCGATAAACGCATCAGCAATGGCGAGCGACGTGAGCGCGTACGTCTCAACCGCCTGCTCCGCACTCAGATGTTTCCGTGCGATCATGAGGTTGACTATGCTAATCCAATGAAATCCAGGCGTGCCGGTGGCAATTGGATTGTCCGCCCAGAAAAGCGCGATGTGTTTCTGCGCTGACGTCAGGACACTCACCGTATCGTAAAACTGCTTGCCCATCAACCAAAACGTTGACCCTGCGGTTTCGGAATACGATGGCGGTGGTGGCGGCGCGCACGCATCGTTCTCCGACAACACAAATGTGCGAAGTTGCCCCCAAAAGGGCTCCGTTGGGTTGATCGGATTGAAGGAAGGTAACGTCGTCTTTCCCTCTGGTTTCGGTCGATTGACAAACGTGCCTTTGCTGGTCGCACGCTCGACGTCTTCGTGGACATTTGGATTCGCGAACTGGACAAAATCTGATTGTGCAGACAACGTTTGCGGTATGAATTGTGAAATATTTGCCGTATTGCTCCACTCCTCTTTTTTGTTGGTTGACGCATATCGTCGACCGCGCGTGGCGAAAAAACTATCTGTAGCGGCCCACGCCAGAATAGCGTGACCGAGTGCACGACCATGTCCCACCGAACGATCACGCTCGTCCGCTTGTACTCCGGCCAGTTCACGCGCGCGCACCTGAGCCGCCGCGAGCGAGTCGATCGTTCGACGTGTACTCGGCAACCCATCGCGAAACAACGAGTCGGCGACCACTCGTTCTGCTTCCGCCGCCACGGTTGCTCCGTCTACCGACTTTGACGCACGTGGGAGTGGGCTCAATCCGTTCAGCTGTCCGGCCAACGACCGCAGCGATGAGCGCGCATCTGCTGCATAGCCTTCGTACAGCGCAACCGAACTGTATGCGGATGTGCGCGCGGCTACCGGTGGACCCAGTCGTTCGTTTCGTACAAACGCGAGGGACGCGCGTAACCACTGCGCGACAAGTTGCGCATTGGCGGGAGCAGGTGCGGGCGAACATCCAGTCATCCACACCACCAACGCCAATGATCCAACCTCGCGCAACAATTGCGAAAGTGCCGGTCGCACGTGTCGCCCTGCGGTGTTCACGGACATACGTTCTCCTCATGCCTCGTTTAATCGCACTTCTCACGTTGGCCGTCATTGCGCTCGCATGCGGCGACCATCGGGCGGGCAACAGCCCTGGTGCATCGGCTGCCGTCGTGTCTGATAGTGATGTGCGTCGTCTGCCGCCAGAACGCAAGGCCACGGTGCCCGATGTCATGCTCGCGGCCTCGGATCGCGGACGCATGCTAGGCTCTGATAGCGCGCCCGTGCAGATGTACGTCATTAGCGATCTGCAATGCGCTGCATGCAAACGTTGGCACACCGATGTGTGGCCGAGCATTCGCGCAATGTATGTTGATCAAGGACAGGTACGCGTCACGTTTGTGCACTACCCATTGCGCGACCATGCCAATGCCGTACTCGCGGCCAGTGCAGCGCAATGCGCGTCCGCTCAAGGTCAGTTCTGGCCCGTGATCAATATTTTGTTCGAAACGCAGGCGCAGTGGTCGTCAGCGTCAGCACCCGGTACTGTACTCGATTCCCTTGCTGCAGTGCCGGGCGTCAATGTTACAACGTTGCACAACTGCACCGCGAGTCATCGCGTATTTCGACAAATTCGTGCTGATATCAATTGGACGGATAACGCAAAGCTGGGCGACCCGCCAATGATTCTTGTTGGTACGCATCGTCTGTCAGCAACATCGCCGCTCGCTACCATTCGTGCGGTGATCGATTCGGCGTTGGCTGGCAAGTAGGAGGATTTCCAGCAGTTTCATCGGAATTTTCGACATTGAATTGGAGGCAGCTCGGGAATGTGCTCGACGAGAACGAAATGGATACCGCTGGCAGCTTCGTGTCGAAAACATAGCGTCGACCATGCGCGGCGCCATCGCGAAATGCGGGAGATTTGTGACTGACGTTGACCAAAGCCGAAATCACCACGCAAAATATGGATCGCGACGACGCAGTACGCAGCACATGTTGCGAATAGCGTAAAACACGCCGTGGCAATTTGAACAAAGTGCGTCACCGACACGTCAGCGCTCGTTCCATTGGGCGTCATTTCGCCACGAAAGGCGCGTAAGGAAGCGCATTTTCGACGATCAAATTCATTTAATAACGTGAAAATAAAGAATTTCGGGTCTGCAGCGTAACGCTTCTCGGTGCAAATGTGAAAGGAAATGCAAGTCATTTGCCAGAATACGTGGCCTTTCGAGCGAAGCGGATGACATCGCAGTGACGGGTTGCTCACACCATGCGCGCTCATCGCTGGTCGTCTTTCACGTTCATCGGACATCGACAATGCGCAACAGTCGTAGCACTGGCAGGAATTATGCGGGCGGGGGTCGTGTGTAACGCGTAGTGGAATACTGGGCCAATGGCGAAATGCAGGAGCGCGTACCGTGCGCTTTTTTGGTCGTCTACTTGCAATCTTGGTACTTGTTGGAGCTCCAATAATCATTGCCGCTTGCGCGGATTCACCAACCGCCCCGAAAGTAGCCACCAGTTCACCGAGTGCGCGGAAAGGCTTTTACGTTTGCCCGTGGGGATTCGACGGTAGCGGGCAGTGCATCAGCCCGGAGTACTGCATGGACGCAACAGCTTCGTCGGGTGCGTTCTGCGGTAGCCAATTACCCTGCGACATCGGATGCGGTGGGGGGGGTGGCGGGGGTGGTGGCTATGTACCGACGCTGCACTACGACCCGATTACAACGATTGGCGAAGCTTTTCCCGGATACGACGCTGATTTTTACGCTCCCGAACGAATCAACGAATTTGGCTACATTTTGAAGAACAAGTACAAGCACTCTCCGGAATTCGTTCTCGACTATACATGCCAGTTTGGCGACCTTCACTTCTTCCATATCTCAGATGGTTACTACAATCGCAACAACTGGGGTGTCACCAATCTTGGCGCTACGGGTTGGCGCGGTAACTATGCTCTTAACATTGTACCTTATGTAACCCATATTCGAGCGGCAACCCCGGGCGAGACGCTCAACTGGGTCAGTCGCATCCCTATCACGCTCCGCCTTAGACCAATCGTCGGAAACGCCAACGAAGTTGTCAGCTTCGGCTTTGAGCAAAGCGGAACGGTTCAAGGCAGTTTCATCGGAATTCATTATCGCTGACACCTATTACTTCACTGTCGACGATCTCGCTCGCGGATTCACACCCATTGTGGGCGCATCGAGAGCGAAAACATTAGCGCTCGCGTGGTCCGAACTATACGCCGACTGTATTGTGGATGGTCGGATCGTGGCATTCCCCGAAACGTTTGAGGTGCCACGACTCGACAAGCGCACGCAGGCTTGCGACGCGAACGGTGAGACTAAACATGCCGAAGAATTCAGGACTCTGCATGGACCTCGGCTTGTAAGGTTCGCTCCTGGCACGCTTTGCCTCGTTGCCGCAGCAAACCCCGACGTGCGGAAGCGCTTTGATCGCCTCAAGATTCAATACGGGCATCGTACGATCGATGACCCCGTCAAATGGAAACAGTTGATCGAGTTTCTGAGAAACCCGTAGCATAAATCCCACCGGCGCACACTGTCGGTGGGATTTTGCGTTGCAATTCGAATTTCCCCGTTGCCCACGGCGTGGCACGACATCACCCGTGAACGCTCCGGCTAACGCGTGCCTTCACCCTGTGCAGGCACGTAGTACCACGCGAACATCGCACCGACGAACATCGACGCCGCGAGCACGTAGAGTCCGATTGTTGCGCTCCCCGTGGCATCGGCAATGGCGCCAACAATGTACGGACTTAAAAAACCACTGAGATTGCCGAGTGAGTTGATGATGGCAATACCGGCGGCGGCGGATGCTCCAGTCAGAAACGCAGTGGGGAGCGTCCAGAAGAGCGGAAAGGTGGTGAGCACGCCGGTGGTGCCAAGCGTGAGTGTCAGCATGCCCAATATCGTGTGCTGTCCGGCCAAACCAGCAAGCGCTAACCCGACACCACCGCAGAGCGCGCTGGTAACGAGATATCGCCGACGCTCGCCCGTGTGGTCGGAGCGCCGAGCGACCAGTACCATCGAGATTGCGGCAACGCCGTAGGGTATGGCGCTGAGCAGTCCAACGTCGAGCAAACTGTTGACGCCCATATTCCTGACAATCTGCGGTAACCAAAAACCAACGCCGTACAGGCCCATTGTGAATGTGAAATACAGTGCGGCGAGCGAGAGCACACGGCGATTGCGGAATGTATCAGCAATGGAGAGAGGCTGTTTCTTTTCCTCATCATGATCGAGATTGCGGTGCAATACCAATTTCTCGGACGCGTTGAGCCACCGTGCACTGTCGATTGAATCGTCGAGATACAAGAACACGGCGACGCCCATGAGCACCGAGGGGATGCCTTCGATGAGAAATAACCATTGCCAACCGGACCAACCGTTCACTCCGGCCATCCCGCGTAAAATCCAGCCCGATAACGGACCGCCAATAACGCCAGAAATGGCGACCGCCGTCATGAACAACGCAATGATCCGCGCGCGCATGGTGCTCGGAAACCATTGGGTGAGATAGTAAACGATACCGGGGAAAAATCCTGCTTCCGCCAGTCCAAGTGCAAAACGAATTCCATAAAACGTTGACGCGCTTGTCACGAACATCGTCAGCGCGGACAACACGCCCCAGCTGATCATGATACGCGCAATCCAGACGCGCGCGCCCAGCCGATGCAAGAGCAGATTACTTGGTACCTCAAACAAGAAGTAGCCGATAAAAAATATGCCAGCCCCCAGCCCGTAGGCCGTGTCGCTCATCTTCAGGTCGGCCAACATTTGCAGTTTTGCAAAACCAACATTGACGCGATCGAGATATGCGACCACGTAGCAGAGAAAGAGAAACGGCAGTAATCGCCACGTCACGCGACGGTACAGTGCCACCTCGTTACTTGAGTGCACTGACAAACGCGATGTACGCGTCTCGTTGCGCGTCGACTGCGGCGCTCGGGCCAAACAATTGGAAGGTGAGCGTTCCTTTTGGCGTTTCTACAATCGCCGCGATCAAGACGTGATTGAGCAACGCAGCATCGGGCGCCGATCCAGCACCGATACCGCGCGCGTATGTGCCTCGATATTCGGCGATCGTCGTTTTAAATACTGACGATTTTGGCGCCAGCAGCGTTTGCTTGACAGGCTGACCATCGGGATTTGAAAACTGTGCGTGCCAACGCACCAAATTTGCCTCCACCGAACCACCTTGACCACCGCCAAAAAAATAGGCTATCACCTCGGCGCCCTTTCCCGCGACCGCTGGCGTCGTGAACTCGGCGAGACGCATGCTGGACGACGGGGTTCGCGACGCCCATCCGGCGGGCACCGTGGTCTGATACTCGAGCAGGGCGACCGTCTGTGGCTGCGCGCTTGCCGCGCAAGGCACCGCAATCGACAGCACAAGGCAGATCGCGAAAATACGATGACGAGTCATTCGCAGGAGGGAGGACGGGAGATTTTTACGTGCGCCGTTGCAAGGTGCCTTTGTACCCTGCGTACGCAAGGGGCGCTAGCGCGCGTGCGCCGTCGCATATTGTCCGCGTCTACTTCACAAGGCGCACATGCTCAATCGCTATTCAGCTCCGGTTCTCTGCGTGGGAGTCATTGTATCATCGCTTCGCGCGCAATCCGCACCTGCCTCGACAACGATGTCGGTCCCGCTCATTGGCTTGATCACAAAGACGGCAACCAATCCATTTTTCGTCAAGATGAAGGAAGGCGCGCAGGCCGCAGCAAAAGCGTCCGGCGCAAAGCTCTTGTCGGGCGCTGGAAAAACAGATGGTGACAATGCGGGGCAAGTTGCGGCAATGGAGAATATGATCGCCGCTGGCGCAAAGGTCATTCTTATAACGGTCAGCGATTCAAAAGCAATCGTGCCGTCCATCAAGAAGGCGCGCGCAAAGGGCGTGTTGGTCATCGCGCTGGACAGCCCAACTGATCCACAAGAGGCGACGGACGCACTCTTCGCGACCGACAATTACAAAGCCGGTGAGCTGATCGGGCAATATGCGAAGCGTGCGTTGGGTGCGAAGACGCCGCACATTGCGACGCTCGATCTGTTGCCCGGACATCCGGTGGGTGCGCGGCGACACAATGGCTTTCTCAAGGGCTTTGGACTCCCGGCGCCTGACGCGAACAGCAATACGCTGGGGCAGCCACAAGCGGTCGTATGCATGGCTGATAGTTATGGCGACCAGAGCAAGGGCCAGACCGGTATGGAAAATTGCTTGCAGAAAAATCCCGATATCAACGTTGTGTTCACCATGAACGAACCAACTGCTGCCGGAGCATACAAGGCGCTGAAAACAGCCGGCAAAGAGAAAACGGTGATCGTTGTTTCGGTTGATGGCGGCTGTCAGGGCGTGCGCGATGTTGGCAGCGGCGCGATTGCGGCTACGGCGCAGCAATATCCGATGCTGATGGCCAAGCTTGGCGTTGAGGCAGGCGTCGCGTTTCTACGAACAGGAAAACGTCCGAGCGGTTACACGGACACCGGGGTGCGACTGATTGCGCGCACCGCGTTGCCGGGCATAAAAAGTGACGACGTAAAAACAGGATTGGATCTCTGTTTCGGAACGAAGTAGTCGGGGTCGACGCGATGTCATGGCGTGCACGCATGCCGTCGGTGGCGACGTTTGGTCCGGTTGTCGCGCTGCTCCTGGCGTGCGTGTATTTCGCGTTACAGAGTGATCGGTTTTTGACGGCGGACAACTTCGCGCTCGTGTTGCAACAAGTGATGGTTGTCGGTGTGATTGCGATTGGGCAAACGCTCATTGTCCTGACGGCGGGCGTTGATCTGTCATGCGGTGCCGTTATGGCGCTTGGGGGCGTGGTGATGACAAAATTTGCTACGCTTCTGGGCATGCCTGTTCCGCTTGCCGTGTTGTGTGGTATTGGTGTGACAACGACGTTTGGCCTGTTGAACGGGCTGCTGGTTGCGGTAGTACGTCTGCCGCCGTTCATCGTCACACTGGGCACGCTCAACATCGCGTTTGCATCCACGCAACTGTATTCAGGCGCGCAAACGGTGACCGACCTTCCGCCGTCGCTCGAAGCATTGGGTCGCACGTTCAGTGTCGCGAGTACGCCCGTCGAATACGGTGTCGTGCTCATGCTCGTGATGTATGGCGCCGCGTGGTTTGTGTTGCGTGAAACGGCGTGGGGGCGACACGTCTACGCGTTGGGCAACAATGTCGAAGCCACTCGCCTGGCTGGTATTCCAACGACGCGCATTTTGTTGAGCGTGTATGCGGTCGCCGGCGTGTGCTACGGTTTCGCCGCACTCTTGGCCGTCGCTCGCACAGGTGTTGGCGATCCGAATGCGGGACAAACAGAAAATCTCGATGCCGTAACCGCTGTGGTCATTGGTGGGACATCGTTATTTGGGGGACGTGGCGTTGTGCTCGGCTCGCTCATTGGTGCACTGATTGTCGGCGTCTTTCGCAATGGTCTCACCTTGATGGGCGTGTCGTCCGTGTATCAGTTACTCATTACGGGTGTTCTCGTGATTCTTGCCGTCGCGGCGGATCAGCTGTCGAGACGCAACGCAGGCGCGCGATGAGTGGCGGGCCGTTCGTGATGCAAGCGCATGGATTGGTGAAACGATACGGCCACATCACGGCGCTTGATGGTTGCGATTTTGATTTGCGCGCTGGTGAGATACTCGCGGTGATTGGCGACAACGGCGCCGGTAAATCGTCGCTGATCAAAGCACT
>JAYTTR010000536.1:0-3782 GCA_043744935.1 Gemmatimonadaceae bacterium | reverse complement strand
GCGTGCGCACCGCGCGCTATTCCTCGTCGAGAAACGGATACTTCCAATCGAGCGGCGACGAGAACGTTTCCTTGATGTTGCGCGCACTCACCCAGCGCATCAGGTTGAGTTTCGATCCGGCTTTGTCGTTCGTGCCAGAGCCACGGGCACCGCCAAACGGTTGCTGCCCCACCACGGCACCGGTGGGCTTGTCGTTGATGTACAAATTGCCGGCCGCCTGGCGCAATACGCTGGATGCTTCCCGCACTGCCTGTCGGTCGCGTGCGAAGATGGCACCGGTCAATGCATACGGAGACGTCTCATCAACGATGCGCAGCGTATCGCTCCACTGCGCGTCATCATATGGATGAATCGTGATGACCGGGCCAAAGATTTCTTCGCATAACATGCGGTGCTTTGGATCTTGAGTCTCCACAATCGTGGGTTCAACAAACCACCCTTTGCTGTCGTCGCAATTTCCGCCCGCAACTATCGTTGCTGACGTTTTCGCGTCATCGAGATACCCCTTGATGCGCGTGAAGGCTTTCTTGTCGATGACCGCAGCGACGAAATTCTGGAAGTCGCGCACGTCGCCTTGCTTCATCTCCTTCAGCATCTGCACGCACATCGCGCGGACCTCAGGCCACATCGATTTTGGCACATACGCGCGACTCGCTGCCGAACACTTTTGTCCCTGATACTCGAATGCGCCGCGTACAATGCCCACCGCAACGGCGCGCGGGTCGGCGCTCGGATGTGCCACAATAAAATCCTTGCCACCTGTTTCGCCGACGATGCGCGGATACGAGCGGTAATGATTCATGTTCTGACCAATCGTCTGCCACATACTATTGAAGACCGACGTCGAGCCGGTGAAATGCACGCCGGCTAAATCACGATGCGTGAGTGCAACGCCAGAAATCACCGCGGGGTCGCCCGGAATAAAGTTGATCACGCCAGGCGGCAGTCCCGCTTCCTCGAGCAACAACATCAAATACCACGACGACAACATCGCAGTGGCACCCGGTTTCCAAATCACGGTATTGCCCATCAGCGCCGGCGCGGTGGGCAAGTTGCCAGCAATCGCGGTGAAATTGAATGGCGTGACGGCATACACAAATCCTTCCAGGGGCCGATAGTCGAGCTGATTCCACGCTGCGTGGTCCGCCAACGGCTGCTCGGCATACAGATCTTGGGCGAAGGTCACATTGAAGCGCCAAAAGTCAATCAGCTCGCACGCCGCATCGATCTCGGCCTGATGCACCGTCTTGCCTTGACCCAACATCGTCGCCGCGTTGAGTGTGTCGCGCCACGTCGTGGTCAACAGTTCAGCCGCGCGCAAAAACACCGCAGCGCGATCTTCCCAACGCCACGAGCCCCATTCTTTGTGCGCGACGGCTGCGGCCGCGATCGCCTCGTGCACGAGCTCTGGTGTGGCCTTGTGAAAGTTGGCCAGCACATGTTGGTGGTCGCAGGGCATCGTGACCGCGCCTGTATTGCCCGTGTAAATGCGGCGCCCGCCAATGACAATAGGAATGTCGACCACCTCGTGCTCCATGCGAGCGAGGCGCGCCTTCAGCGACTTCTTTTCCGATGACGTTGGTGCGTAGCCGCGAATGGGCTCGTTGACAGCGGGCGGCACGCGGCGCGTACCGTCGAACGCGGAATACGACATCAGCGAATCTCCGAAAAGTCGATAAATAGTGGTGGCGATGTGCTCGCCGAGGAGGAAAGCTAGCGCACGCTTCTCGTTCGCGTGGTCCGGGCACTACCGTTGGCATATGCCAGTGCCGTCGGTAACAAACCGCGTTTCGATTTTCACGTTGTGCGTATGTGGCGTTGCCGCGAGCGTGATGGGGTGTGACGCGTCCGCCGTTTCATGGATTGACGCCAACGCGGTAACGGCAACTCGCCCTGTCGCAGAAGCGGCGATCTTGCCAGCGTCGTCCACTCCCGGCGTTCGCGACACGTCCGCCGCCGCGCTCGAGCGACAACTGCTGCGTGATTTACTGCATGAGGCCAACACGACAACGGCGCTCGCCACCGTGTTGGCGGAGATGCCAGCGTCGCGTGAATCGGGTCGTTCGCAAGCAATACCGCCGCCGATTACGGTGAAAGCCGCACCCATAAGCGTGCTCGGTGATGGTGATGTGCCAATCGACGCCGCGCGCTGCGCGCTGTCATTGCGGGTGGCGCTCGCGCCTGCTCGTGGTCGCGTCGCGGTGTGGTGGTCCCGGCGTGATCGCGACCGAGTCACCCTCGTTGCCGCGTGGCGTGATACGCTCGTTGCCCAAGGTCGCAACGGGCCGTGGCGCGGACCAATTGTCGTTGATTCTGTCGACCAGGGCGCGAGTACGCTCGGTGCCTCATTTGACGGTGTCGCGGGTTGTGCACGCCCGGCACCGAGCATCGCGGTGGATGACGCGCACGGATACGTGCATGTCGCGTATTCGCTCACGGGGCCCGAAGGTCCCGGCGTGTTTTACGCGCATCAGATGGACCCGCGCTCGGCATTCGAACCTGCCGTGGCCATCGTGTATGGCGAAGCACTCGGCGCTGTTCGTGTGGCCGCGCAGGGCGATGTGGTGGCGGTGGCGTACGAAGAGCCCAACAGTGGCAACCGCCCCCGCGTCTCGCTGGCCGTGTCGCGCACGTCGGGACACGTATTTGAAGACCGCGTGGGTGCGAGTAGCGCCGTGGTCACCTCAAGCGATCCGTTCGTTATTGTACGCGGTCGTGCGATTGTTGTAGGGTGGAGCGAAATGACGAGCGATAGTACCACCGCCTTCCGGGTGCGTCGCGCACGGGTGAAGTGACGCCGTGAAAAAATTAGCGTGGACAGCTTGTTGGTTTTTTCTTGACGAAACACGGCGGCAGTTTCAACTCACTCATCAATCGGATGAAATAGGCTGGCGCATGCGAATCTGTGGCGCTGCGCGATCGTAAAAGAGCGCGTGCCCGTTGGAGTCGTTCAACGGACACGCAGCCAGTACTCAGGACGTTACACGATGATCACGGTACAACTATCGTTAGGATAGTGTCGCGCGTAACTCCCGTGCGTCTCGTTGTATTTCCTTCGGACAGGATGGATAGAATGCGCTCGATGGCCGAGCGCCGCTGCGAATTGAGCGGTGCAACGCGGTAATCATCTCGGATTTCGATTGAGACGTCTTTCTCACCGTCGCCTGATTTCTCACGAAGCGAGTTGAGCGCTGAAAGCGCTCGAGAAAGAAGCTCGACAGAAACAGCGCCGTCCTTCATTACGATCACCTCCGCCTTGCGCATCGCAGACCGTGATTGCACCACGGCAACGACTCCTTCACGGCCCAATTGATCGCGTACAACAAACCTTATTTGTGCTGATTTTGTAGCGGGGTCAGGCTTCGCAACCTGCGCGTTAACAATGCCTGCTAGTCCCAACGAACCGAGTATTAACACTGACGCAACGACGAGCGCGTACACAGTGACACGCCGACTGGTGTGTTGAAGAATCATCATGTTATCTGGCCTCCAGCCAGCATCGTTGACCGTATAGCCAGCGTAGTGCCAAGGCCCTCCGTTTGTCTGCTCGTACCAGAACCCTCGCTGCGAAAATGCGAGCCGGAGAATTGTCGGCTGGCGGCGGTGCTCCATACCACCAGTATTTCCCGTCCGTTGTATCCTCGTAAAAACCTGCAGACGTCGGTAATGTCGTGAACCTGGGGGTGCTCCAGCGAGGTGCGAGGATCGCGCCTCTCGAATCGCCGCTCGTGAGGTCTGAGAGCTTACTCGGATCGTCGACGCACAGTCCGGCCGTTTGCATT
>JAYTTR010000535.1:0-3785 GCA_043744935.1 Gemmatimonadaceae bacterium | reverse complement strand
GCCGAAGGAGCAGAGCAACGTGAACGGGGCGGCGCGGCGCACCGCACACAACAGGCTCGATCGGATCATAAGAATTCGGTTAGGGTGGCGTAGCCTTTTATGGTAACCCACGACGCAGCTGTATCGCGAGTCTGGTGTTGTCCGTCAGAGGTGGAGCACGTCTCGGTTGCACCTTCCGACGGTTGAACACGCTTCTACACTTCCCGCATGCTGAACTCTGTTTTTCTGCGTCGAACTATTGCGCTCCCGATGCTGCTCCTTGGCGCGGCGTGTCATCGCGGCGCTGGCGCGCTCGCCCGAGAGTCCACCGTTGGCGCACTGTTCGACGAAGGCGCCTGTGGCGTTGCAACCACAAGCGCCTCGTTGGCGTCGAACGCCATTGCTGACCCCTTGGTGACCTTTGACACTGCTTGGGCGATTATTGCCCGTTCGCACTGGGACACGACGTACAACGGGGTGAATTGGCGTGCGCTGCGGGATACGCTGCGACCGCGCGCCGCTGCCGCGCAGACCACCGGCGAGCTCAGGACCGTGCTGAGCGAGATGATTGGCCGACTCAAGCAGTCGCATTTCTCGATCATTCCGCGCGAGGTGAGTGATGTCGCAAGCAGCACGACGAACACGCGTCCGCGAGAGGATCGGAACGGGGCCGTGGGCATCACCCTGCGCTACGTCAACCGCGAAATGCTGGTCACTCACGTGCGACTGGGCAGCAATGCCGCGCGGGCTGGTGTCTTGCCTGGATGGTCGGTGCAAACGGTGAATGGATGTGCGTTGTCCGCGCGACTTTCGCGAATTCCGAAGGACATGGACTCGCGTCGTGTGGCGTTGACGGCGTTTTCATTGGCCAACCAAGCGTTATCTGGACCCGTGGGCGATACAGTACGCGTCGCATTTCTCGACGACGCAGGGGCGTCGCATTTGCTGCCGATCGCTCGCGAGATCGAGCCCGGCGTGATAACGCGTTTCGGCAACCTGCCGCCGCAAAACGCCCACCTCGAATTCGAACGGATTCGTCACGGTGCTCGTACCATCGGTGTTATCCGTTTCAACATCTGGATGCCCGTGCTGGTGGCGCAGTTCAGCGCGGCCATGGACGCATTGCGTGATGCAGACGGCATCGTACTCGATTTGCGCGGCAACTTTGGTGGGGTGGGCGGCATGTCGATGGGTATCGCCGGACACTTTCTCGATTCGGCAAAAACCATTGGCACGATGCACCAACGCGGCGCAACGCTGCATTTCGTTGCGAATCCGCAACGCGTGGATTCACATGCGCAGCTTGTCACGCCCTACGCAGGTCCGCTGGCACTCGTCGTCGACGAATTGTCGATCAGCACGACCGAAATTTTTGCGGGCGGCTTGAAGGAGCTCGGTCGTGCTCGCGTTTTTGGCACGCAAACGGCTGGACAGGCGCTTCCGTCTGTGCCGGAGCGGTTACCAAACGGTGATGTGCTCTACCACGCGATCGCCGACTTTGTATCTCCAAGCGGTAAGCAGGTGGAAGGGGCAGGCGTCGTTCCGGATGTCGCAACGCCACTCTCGCGGAAGGCGTTAGCGTCTGGACGTGACCCCGCGATGGAGGCAGCCGTCCAATGGATAGCCTCGACGGCGAAACAGCGCGCGAAAGCAGTGCCGGACCACGGGTCAGCCCCGTAACTGCGTTGCGAGCCGAGTGCTGGACATCAACTCGTTCTGGAGAATTGCGGTATGAACAGATGGACGAAGTGCGTGGTGGCAGCGGTCGTTGCGGTGACGGCAATAGCGTCCTCGCCGATTGTCGCGTCTGCGCAAGCGCTTCCACCGGCAGCTGACCTGATCGCGAAATACGTCGCAGCCGTCGGCGGTAAAGACGCGATCATGCAGATCACGTCCATACAGACGTCCGCGACGATGGAGATCCCGACCATGGGCCTCACCGCCTCGATGGAGATCTGGACCGCAGCGCCAAACAGAATGGCGCAAAGGACGAGCATTCCGGGTTTGGGCGACATGGCCGGCGGTACAAATGGCAGTGTGGCGTGGGACGTCAATCCAATGAATGGACCACGATTACTGGCCGGAAAAGAGCTCGAACAAATGTTGGAGAACGCCGATTTCTACTCGAACATGCTCTACCCGGCCGATCGTTTCGCGAAAATGGAGACGGTGGCCATGGTGGACTTCAATGGCGAGAAGGCCTACAAAGTCTTGACAGTTCGCAAAGCTACGCATCGCGAGTCGACCCAGTACTTTTCGGTGACGACGGGACTGCTGATTGGCAGCGAATCGACCACCGAATCACAAATGGGACCGATGACCGGCGTGCAAAGCATCGGCAGTTACAAGCAGTTTGGTGCAATGAAGATGCCGACAAAAATTGAGCAGACGATGGGGCCGCAGAAAATGCTGCTGACCACGACCAACATCGTCTTCAACAGCGTGTCGGATGCCGCGTTTGATCCACCGGCTCAGGTGAAGCCGCTGATCAAGAAATAGCGCGGCAGCGCCAGCCTACTTCGCGCCGACGTACAGGATGCGATAAATACGGCCACCTTTGTCGTCCGATATCAGCAACGCGCCGTCCGCGGCAGTGGCGATGCCAGTCGGACGATGCTCGGCCGCCGATGGATCGAGTTTGCCGTTCGCGAAGTTGTCCGCAAACGTTTCGTATTTGCCGGCGAATTTGCTATTCGATGATGGAACGAAGACGATTTTATAACCCGCCTGCTCCTTCGGTGCACGATTCCATGAGCCATGGAATGCGATAAACGCACCGTCGCGAAACCGCGCGGGAAACTTGGTACCCGTGTAAAACGCCATCGCGTTTGGCGCCCAGTGGCCGGGGAACGTGACGAGCGGCGTTTTCTTGCTCGTGCAGCGTCCGACGTCTTTGGCGTTCCCGCCGTATTCGGGCGCCATCACCAAATGCTTCAAGTCCGTATCGAAATAGCAGTACGGCCAGCCGTAGTCATCGCCGCCGGTGATCCGCATAAACATTTCCGCAGGCTGATTGGCGGACTTTTCTTCGTCATACAACGGCGCCCAGTTCTGGAACAACTGATCGCGACCGTGCGCGGTGCCGTAGAGCGAATTGTTCGACTTGTTCCACGCGAGGCCAGTCGCGTTGCGAATGCCGGTGGCAAAGCGCGTCGTGGCTGAAAACTGCTGACCCGTCTGGGTCGACGAAAACTTCCAGATGCCTGCACGCGTCTCAAGTTCTACGCACGGATCGATGCCCTTCACGTTGTTTTTTCGATCTTCGATCTGGCAACTGTTGGTGTTGGACCCAACGTTGACGTACATCGCGCCCTTGCCATCGAGGACAAAATTTCGCGCGGCGTGACCGCCTGTTGGCAATCCCTTCACCATCGTATCTGGCGGCCCGCTGGGCGTCAGCGCGCCGGGCGCGAGCGGATAGCGCAAAATCGTCGACATGGCGTCGATGAAAATAAAATTACCTTCGATGGCGATACCGGTGCCACCCGTTGGACCGAAGCGCGCCATCACGTCGGCCTTGCCGTCACGATTTGTATCGCGCATGGCCACCACGCCACCGACCATCGTATCGCCACGTGCGCGGTTTTGACGCATAACAAAGACGTCACCATTGGGTGCAACCGCCATATGCCGCGGACCGCCTAAGCCTTCCGCGAAGATCACGGCGCAAAACCCGGTCGGTAACGTGAGTCCAGCGTTATCGCCGTCGCATCCTGGCGCGGTCTTGGTCGTCACTTTCCGATGGGCGGCGCCAACGACGCCCATTCCGAGAATCGCCATGACGAGCATGGCACGCGTCCAACGAG
>JAYTTR010000534.1:0-3794 GCA_043744935.1 Gemmatimonadaceae bacterium | reverse complement strand
GGGACGCGTCGCGCGTTCACGCTGATCGAAGTGATCACTGCCATCACCCTCACCGCCATCGTACTCGGCATCGCGGGTGGAGCGTTGAGCGCGGCTGGCACGACGCGCACGACCATCTTGCGACATCAGCGCACGCTTGAAGCGGAATCGCGGCTCCGCGCAACGGTCAGTGATATGCTGCGACATGTGCCGAACGCAGAGTCGGTGAACGAGCCGCTGCTTCGCATTGTGCGTGACTTGCGCGGCAATATGGCGTTAGTGTTTTTGTCAAACGGCGTGCGTGAACCGTTCGGAACAGGGCACGCCTGGCGCGTAGCGTTGTCCGTCAACGAGAGCGGACTCATGATGGACGCGGTCGCCATCGGTCGAGACCGCGCAGATGCGCGACTCCACACCACGGTGCCCGGTGTTGACTCTTTGCAGATAGATGTCCTCGAGCAAGCGCGGGCCGGCGAAGCAGCGCAATGGCGTGCTGATTGGCCATTGGAACGCGTGCGACCCGCGCTTGTTCGGCTGCGTTTTGGCACGGCTCCCGATGCGCCGTCACCGCTTGTGGTCGCACTCTCACCATTGGACGCGCGATGAGTCACGTCACGGAGATGCGTGAACGGCGCGGCGTTGCGCTCTTGGTGGTGCTGTGGACCGTTGCTGTGTTGGCAACGGTGACCGCAGTTGCGAGTAGTGCGGCGCGGAGCAGCGCGGCGATTGCAGCAAATCGTCGGGCGATGGCGACCGCGCGCGCGATGGCCGAGAGTGGCATCGTTGCGGCGACCGTGATGGTCAACGACTCGCTGCGTGCGTTTGCCACTGATACGCTGGCGCGTGACGCGTTTCTGGCGCGTCTCGAACCGCGAGCTGACAACGCGAATGCGCTCGTGGAAGATACACTTGATGACGGGAGTTTCGCGGTGACTGTTGTCGATGTCAGTGCACGACTCGACGTCAACAACGCGGGCACGGAGGGGTTGCTGCGCCTGTTCCGCACCGTCACCTCAGAAGACGAAGCACGCGCCGCCGCGCTGGCCATTGATGCGCGCGTGCGCGGCGACGGTATGCCCGCTGACAGCATGTCGAACGTGCGCGTCCAACGCGATTCGCTGAGCGCCGAATTGCTTGGACGTGCCGTGACGGTGGGCATCCGGCGACCGTTTGAATCCCTCGACGAGTTGCTCGTTGTGCCCAATGTCTCCAGCCAATTGCTCAGCCGCATTGCGTCGTCGCTGACGGTAGATGGCGATGGCCGAGTCAACCGACGCGCGGCATCCGCGGAAGTGTTGGCGGCCGCGAGTGGTTCGTTAGTCGAGCGCCCTTCGCGATTGCTGTTTATAGCGCGTGGATGGGAGCGCGGTCATTTGCTGACGCGCGAGATTCAAGCGGTGTACGATCTTGCCGACGACGGACTACGTTTGGTGCGTTGGCGGGAGCAAGACCGATGAACGCGCCGATCGTGCTGCTGTTGGATACCACGCGTGTCCGTGCATTCGTACGAGATGCGAATGGTCCGACGGTGGAGCTCCCGTGGGATCCGGCGTCGCCGGACGACGTTTTGGCGCGCTTGCGCGATTCGTTCGGCGCGCCGTCCGCGAGTGTGCTCGTCCTGGGGCTTGGGTTTCTCGAAATTGCCCGTCCGGAGTTGCCACCGCTCACGGCGAACGCGCGACGCGACGTGTTACTGTGGGACAGTGATCGTTACTTCCCGCTCGATGGCGATATCGCGGTCGCGTGGAGCAACGGCACTGCCTTTGCAATGCCATCGTTCACGCTCGACGCGTTGGTTCGCGCTTTCGACACGCTGGCGCCTGTGCGTGCGGTGACGACCATTGCACACGCGTGCCTGCTGGCCGGTCTCGATGGCACGATGCGCGTGGATGCCGGACGCGATGAGTACGGTCAGCTCTTGATGGCGGGCGGTGTATTGCGTGAAGCGCGTCGAGTGCGCAATGCCGTGCCACCGAACACTTCAGCGCGTACCGTTGAGACTCGCGAGATTGCACGCGCCTCGCTCTCACTGCTCAACACGCCGGGCGATCACTTATTGCTCAACGCACAACTGGCAGAACGTTTTGCTGGCGTGCGTCGCAAGCGATGGTTGTCGTCCGGCGCGGTATTGCTCGCATCGCTCGTTCTGCTCGCGTGGAGCGCGGACGCGCGGCGAGGACGCGAACTCACGACGCTGCGGCAGCGCACGGGCGAATTGCGCACAGCGGCCGCGCCAGCGATGATTGCACAACAGCGTCTTGTACGCGCCACCACAGAACGCGCGATGCTGACCGCGGCCGACAGCATGGCGCGTGTTGGTGCTGGACCGACCACCGTACTCGCGCACTTGGCTACGATACTTCCATCCGACGCGTTCGTCCAGCGCCTCGAGTGGGATGGCATTGTGTGGCGCATCGACGGCAGCGCGACTGACGCAGCGCGCATTGTGCCGTTGCTCGACGCCGACGCGCACTTTCAGGATGTGCGTTTTGTCGCGGCTAGCACACGTTTTGTCGACGGCAGTCGCCAACGCGAATCGTTCTCGATTGCGTTTCGGACGCGAACAACAAACGTTCCCTCATCAGCGGCTGGTGTACGTGGCGCCCCGTAACGCGGCCCAGCAGCGCGAGCGAAAGGTGATCGCGATCGGCGTAACAATCGCTTTGGTCGCACTTCTCGCAACGTACGCCGTCTTGCCATTTGCGCGTCAGTGGACTGCACGTGAGGCCCTTCTGCGCGACGCGCGGGACGACGTCGCTACGCTGTCCGGGTTCGTGGCTTCCGCCGCAGTACTGGAAAACGCGGCAACGCGTGCCGAAGCTGTGCTTGCGGTCAATCCGTCGCGCATTTTTCACGCACGATCAGCGCCGCTCGCAGCGAGTGCGCTCCAATCACTATTGCAAGATGCGGCCAACGCGAGCCATTTATTGGTCACGCGACTTGACGTGGCGCAATCGTTAGCGAGCCGCCCAGCGCAAAGCTTTGGTGCGACCGCGACGGTTGATACGGCTTCCTACGCTGACGCTGGTGGCACAGGTGCTAGTCTGCCGGCGACGCTCGCCGCATACTGTGACATTGTCGGACTGGCCGCCCTGCTTGATCACCTCGCGCATGCTCCGCGCGTCGTGCACGTAGAGAAGTTGACCATTCAACAGAACTCTGCACTTCGCGGCGCTCCGGATATGTTGCAGATCGTACTCACCTTACGCGCGCCGGTGGTGCTGGAATGACGTCGCCATTCGTGCGGCCGCGCGCACTCGACGTCATGAGCGTTACTTTCGTGCTTGCGGCCGTTCTATTTTTCGCACGACGCGGAATCGATCCGGTAAAACCGAGCACACCAGCGACGAGCATGTGGTCGAATGCACCCGCGTTGGTCGTTGGTGTTGACTCGTCGGCAGCGTTGATGGTCGCGCGCAACATCTTCAGTGCTACACGTCGTGCGCCAACGGTGCGCTTCGCGCCACCTGGCACCGACCTCGGCGCGCCGACTTCAGTGAGTGCTGCGGTTATGCCGAGTACGATGGGCACAGACGCACGGAGCGTTGCGACGAGTGCGCAGGTAGACGACGCTCCGCATCTCTATGGCATCGTGACCGAAGAAGGCGTACGTCGCGCATTACTGTTGCTCAGCGCACGCGATGGTGTGCCGCACCTCTTTGCGGTTGGTGAGGGTAGTGGCGGCTTTCGTGTCGTCTCGATTGTTGCGGATCGCGTGATCGTCGCTTCAGCTACAGGTTCACGTACACTGCGTCTTGTCTCTCGCGCGTCGCGCGACTCTCTCGAGAATCTGCCGTGATTCCACAAGTTCAATT
>JAYTTR010000533.1:0-3797 GCA_043744935.1 Gemmatimonadaceae bacterium | reverse complement strand
GGGCCGATGTCGAACATCGCTTCGTTCGCGGGGATTGCCTCTCGAGCGACGACCTGAAACGCGTCACCGCAATCCATCTTCGCGGCGACCATCGCATCGCTTGGCAATACCAGCTTCTCGCCCGCTCGACTCAGTAAGTCTTTTGCCATGTCCAAGCGATCGGGCTCAACAAGCGACGTTCCCGTTTCAAGTCCCATCGCGCGAAAGAACGTGCACGCCATTGCTCCACCAATGAGCAAGTGATCGACCTTGGGCAACAACGCTTCAACGACATCAATCTTGCCAGATATTTTTGAGCCGCCGAGGATCGCCAGAAACGGACGGGTTGGCGCGGCAAGCGCGCTGCCGAGATAGGTGAGTTCTTTCTCCATCAGCAAACCCGCTACCGCAGGTTTGAGATAGTGTGCGACGCTGGCCGTGCTCGCGTGCGCGCGATGCGCGGCGCCAAACGCGTCGTTGACGTACAAATCGCCGAGCGTCGCAAAGGCTTGCGCAAGCGCCGCATCGTTCGTTTCCTCGCCCGGCAAAAAGCGAGTGTTCTCCAGCAGCAATGTGCTACCGACCGGCAGTGCGTTGGATGCAGCCACCGCGCGAATACCGATGCTGTTCGCGAGAAATTGCACAGGTCGTTTCAGCACGGCTCGCAAGCGATCCGCGACGGGGGCGAGCGAGTACTTCGCCTCCGGCGCGCCAGTGGGACGACCCAAGTGCGCTAGCAGCACGACGCGCGCTCCGGCATCGAGCAACAGATTGATCGTGGGCAATGCGGCGACAATGCGCGTGTCATCGGCGACATGTCCTGACGCATCCAGCGGCACATTGAAGTCCACGCGCACCAGCGCTCGCTTGCCTTTCAGCTCGGCGACGGATAGGTCACGAATTGTGCGTGTTTTCATGAGAGTTCAGTGAGAAGCCCCGGCCGTAGTGCACCGGGGCTTGTCCAAGGCTTGAGAGAAAAGGTGACGACCAAATTAGAGACGCGCGCCAACGTAGCGGAGCAGATCAACGCAACGCGATGAGTATCCCCACTCATTGTCGTACCATCCGGATATTTTCACGAGGGTGCCATCGATCACGATCGTGCTCAGCGCGTCGAGCGTGCACGAGTTCGGATTGCCGACGTAGTCAATCGACACCAACGGCACTTCGCTGTAATCCAGCACTCCAGCCAGCGCACCACTCGTTGCTGCCGCCTTGAACGCGGCGTTCACGGAATCCTTCGTCACTGATTTTTCGACGACACACGTGAGGTCAGTAAACGACACGTCCGGCGTTGGCACGCGGACAGACATGCCATCGATTTTGCCTTTCACTTCGGGAATCACGAGCGCTGTGGCTTTCGCCGCACCAGTCGACGTTGGGATCATCGAGACCGCCGCCGCGCGCGCGCGACGCAAATCTTTGTGCGGCAGATCGAGAATGGACTGATCGTTTGTGTAGCTATGGATGGTCACCATCGTGCCGTGCACAAAACCAAAATTGTCGCGTATCACCTTGACCATCGGCGCGAGACAGTTGGTCGTGCACGACGCGTTGGAGATCACATGATGCAAAGCGGAATCGTACTTGTCGCTGTTCACGCCCATCACGAGCGTAATGTCTTCATTGGTGGCCGGCGCAGAGATAATCACCTTCTTGGCACCACCTTCCAGATGCTTGGCGGCGTCAGCGCGCGCGGTGAAGCGCCCAGTCGATTCGAGCACGATATCCACGCCGAGCGCTTTCCAGGGGAGCTTCGAGGGCTCGCGTTCCGCCAGAATACGAATTTTGTCTCCATCAATCGTGATGCTATCCGCATCATGTGTTACTTCGCCGTCGTACACACCGTGCACCGAGTCGTACTTGAACAAATGCGCGAGTGTCAGCGTATCCGTGAGATCGTTGACGGCAACGAAATCGATGTCCGCGACGCCTTGCTGCTTCGCAGCGCGAAGTACCTGACGCCCGATGCGGCCGAAGCCGTTGATGCCTACGCGAAGGGTCATGCGTGTGTGTTCCGGTCTGGGTCAAAGTTAGAATCGGTACGGTCGCCTGGATCCGGCGCCCGCCCGAACGTCACGTAGCTGATTATACGTGCACCGCCGTCGGCGAGTGCATATGCCGCCGCATTCAACGTCGCCGCCGTCGTGATGACGTCGTCGACAAGCACGACATGCGCCCCACGTAATCTGGCGCGCGACTCGGCACGCACGGCGAACGCACGGGAAACGTTGCGCGTCCTCTCGGATGGTGTCAACCGCACCTGCGATTGAGTATTGCGAACTCGGTGCAGGCCCGTGTGCATGAGTGGTAGTCGCCACAGCGGCGAGAGTGCTGTAGCGATACGTTCCGCCTGGTTATAGCCGCGCTCGCGGAGTCGTGTGTCGGCCAGTGGCATTGGCACAAGCAGTGCGCGCTCGCTGATGACGTCGTCGGGGAACTGCAGTCGCGCCATTCGTCGTGCCATCGGCCGCGCGACTGCTGGCCATCCACCGTACTTGAGTGCGTGAACCAGTGCCGCACCCGTACCCACGTCCATGCGACATACGGAGCGTGCGGCGCGAACGATTGGCGGTAACCGCGCGCACCAGCGACAGGGCGGTAACGGCGAGACTACACCGCCTTCGTTCAGCGGCAGCGGTGCGTTTGCGGACAGTCGAGGATGGCCACAACGATGACACTGCGGCAACGTGAGCGGCACGAGGCGCGCGAGGCAGGCCCCACACACAATTCCATCGACATCGGGTCGATGCGGCGCACGGCAAATGGCGCACGCCGGCGGCAAGAGAAACTCCGCGATCCCTGCGCGAAATACTCGCGCTTGCGCGAGCAAGTGATTCGTCAGGCTGCGCTCAGGTGTTGTCGTCATCGGTGCCGATGGCGCGCCACATGATCTCCGTTGGGGGCTCTGCATCAAACCACGTGCGAAAGGCCTCGGCGCCCTGCTCGATGAGCATGCGACGACCATCTTCTGCGCGAATACCGTGTGCTCGACAGCGACGCACCCATGGCGTTGTTCCGCGCCGATATACGAGATCGAGGACCGCACAGCTGACTGGCAACGCTGCTGGTGCAATTGGCACATCCGCGTCGCGCATGCCGATGGGCGTGGCGTTGATCACCAGCGCGCTCCCCTGCGCCGCGATTTCAACGTCGTCGTTCACGGTGATATTCACACCTACCCGATCTGCAACGTGTTGTGCCCGTGATGCAGTACGGGCCCACACGCGAATGTTGCGGCATCCCAATGCATCGAGCGCGACGAATACCGCCGCCGCCGATCCACCCCCGCCGAGCACTGTGCATTGCGCGTCGAGAAGCCCGGATGGACAGAGTGCACGGATCGTCGCGAGTATACCAGCGACATCCGTGTTATGGCCGACGAGTTCACCGTCTTCATGCCAGAACGTGTTCACTGATCCCACGCGCGCAGCGAGCGCGGACGTACGACGCGCGACCGAAAACACGGCGCGCTTGTGCGGCATCGTGACATTGCCACCCGCACGCTCGCTCGCGAGCACGCGCAGTGTTTCGACGAGTGCAATTGGTTCAACGTCGACTGCCGTGTAGCGTTGCGAGAAACCCGCGTATTCGAGCGCCGCGTTTTGAAACACCGGCGACAGTGATTGCGCGACGGGATGACCAAGAATGACGAGTCGCGACGGAGGCACGCGCGCACGCATGTGCGTGCTCAGACGGACGGATGAGGGCGCTCGGCTTCCACGCGGTCGAGCGCGGCGCCGATTTCGTGCGTGAGTTCGTCGAATGTCGCGCGGTATACGGAAAGATCCCCACCAAACGGATCACTCACGGCGCGC
>JAYTTR010000532.1:0-15119 GCA_043744935.1 Gemmatimonadaceae bacterium | reverse complement strand
TGGGCCAGCCGCAACTGTTCCTGTGTCGAGCGCGACTGCACGTGCATGCAACGCGTCGGCGTCCGCGTGAAAGCGATCACGTAAGTAGTTTCGAGCAGACGCAGTCATAGTGTATCCGAACGTGAAAGTCCAAGCTCGTCGCGCGCCGATCGCCAGGCAACAAGCCATGCGTCGCCAACCACCATGGGAGCAATGCCCAACGCGGTGCAACGCGTCCGCACATCGTCCCACCACCCGTACTCCAGCGCATCGATCACGTCGAGTAATCGACCCATCGTTTGCTGACGCGCAACGAGCACATCGCGTAGCAATGGCGGCAGCGTCAATCGTTCCAGCAGCATCGACGGTGGTACGGCAAGCGCAAATTCGAGTGTGGAGAGCAGCCCCGCAATCACCCGGGCGCGCGGATGTAACGCTCCATCGAGAGCCGCGCCGACGCGCTCGCACACGCGCGCGCGCCGCAACGCAACAAAGGCAAGTTCCGGATCATGCGACACCTCTCCGATTAACCGCGCGGCGACCAGCACCAACTGCTCCATCACGGCATCCCGACCAAGCATGGTCATGGCGTGCGCCACGGAACGTGGGCCGCGGTTGCCCAACGTGGCGGAATTCAGTGCGCGCAACAACGCCGCCGCGAGATAGGGATCGTCGCGCACGAAATCGTCAAAAGTCGCGTCGGGTGGACGTCCGTCAGCGAAGGCGGCCAACATGTTGACGGCGCGTATCACGGTGTCTTCGAGTTCGCGATCAAGGGCGCTCGTGCTGCCACGCATCAGCAAGCGACCCGAGTGCATGGAGGCACCGGCATCGATGATCACCCGACGCGTGGCACGGTCATCGACGCCGCGGATCAGCGGACGCAGCCCCGCCTCCAACAGCACCGCGACACGTCCCGTCAGCGCGACTGGCGACGTACGGACGGCATCAAGTACAATCGTCGACCCAATCAACGACGACGGAAGCGGCTCCCCATCCGGATAGCCTTCAAGGGCAAAGTGAAACCCCGTGCCGAGCAGTCGATCAACGGCACGTCGTGTGCGGACATCTTCGAGTGCGTCGGTGGCCAGCAGCCACACAGCGTCGGTCGACGCGAATCGCGTGAGGACCCCATCGCGCACCAGCGCCGGCGTGACCGGCACGACGAGGGTACGACCAGCTAAGCGCGACAAGCGCGCCACCATCTCAGCGGTGTGCAGTGCTTCATCGTCGGCGTCTTCGCTGCCCACCCGATTGTCGGCGCCACAGGAGGACACCGCGTACGCGATCACGCGCTCGCGCCGATCGCGAATGGGTTGCATCGAGGCGACAATAGCACGACCGCTCATAGCACGGAACCGCTGTGTTCGTCGTCCGGCGGTTCGGCACGTGCCATAACGGAGTTGAGGTACGCCGGATCGGTCGATACGTCGCGTACGACGTATGGTACAAGCCACGATGGAAGCGTTGGAACGTCGGTAATACTCGCCAGCTCGACTTCGGCGATCACCAAATTGCGATCGAGAAACACGTCAATCTCCCACACGTGCGGACCGTCGGAAATCGTGAAGCGACGCTTGCGGATGCGCGCGCTCGCGGTCAACGGCCAGAGTGCAGCGAACAGCACCGCGTCAGTGTCTTCCTCTATCTCGATGCGCGCCCCGATTGGTCCGAGCTTGATGGTGCGAGTATACCGCACGGATCCATCAGCGGTGATTGCGCGCCGCAAACGCTCACGCAACGCATGACCGGGCAACCACCCCTGTTCAATGAGTGTCGCGTTGGCAGACGCTGCCTCGGGTGGGCAGTCACGCAACAAATACTTGCGTTCGATCTCCAGCGGCAGCGCGTCGGCAACACTCCGCGCGCGTATCGCCAACAGTGCAACCGCAGCCTCGGCCTGCACATGCGCGATGTGCGCCGACACTTCAGCAGTCGCACACCACGCTTGCATGAACGAGGCGTGGTGCGCAAGTGCAACGCCGTCCAGCGTGGCGGCCAAGGCAGTCGCCCCGTGCTGCGTCGACAATTCCGCGAGAACGGCGGCGTCGCGCATCGCACCAAGCACATCTTGGCCGCGTGTCGCGAGCGCATACCATGCACCAAGGGCGGCGTGCTGTTCAACAAACGGTGCCAGCATGGCGCGCTGGCGTTTGAGGCGAATGCGCACCGCATGCATGTGCGCGTGGACTCGCGCGGTAGCCTGATCCGACGCGTGATCGGCGGCGTACAAGGCAAGAGTTGCCAAGTCCTGCTGCAGGCGTGTTGACCCGCGCGATACGCGCTGCGCCAAGTGCGCCGCGAACAACGTCGGAGCGGTTTCGTCGCCAACACGATGGCGTACATCGTACGTGGAGAGTTGCCGCTCCAGCCGATCAGCGGTGGTGTCGAAACCGGCATGCAACGCGCGTTCGACTCGCGCGTGTTGGGAGTCGCGATGTCGTTCCAGTCGCATCGCGATCTCGCAGGCCTCGCTTTGCGCGGTGCCGGTGAGCGCGCCTCGCTCCGCATCAAGCCACGCGCGCTGCACATCCGCGTCGCGCGCGTCACTTGTCACCCGAGTCAGTTGGCGTAGTGTGGCACGTATGCGGACACGCGGAGTGCCATCGAGTACCGAACGGTGCTCGCGGAGCACCGCGCGAAGGCGACGCAGCGCGACACGCACCTTGTGCAGGGCTTCAACACGCAATGCTCGTACGCGTTGCTCGTCCTGCGCACCGTCGTGTTCGCCGTCGCGTTCGCGCGACGAATGCACCCACCCGCGCCGTGCGTCGCGCAGCTGCGAGAGCCAGTGCAAGGCCACAACACGCGCGCCTTCGTCCGCCGACAGCTGCAACGCACTTGGCACGAGCTCGGCGAGATCGCGTTCGGCTGCGCGGCCCGCGACACTCACGATTCGTCACTCGCATCGACATGAACATCGGCGCTGCCATCTTCACGATAGGTCACCGAGACGCGCCACGGTCGGCAGCACACGTAGCAGTCTTCGATATACTGTTGGCTTGCGCCGGATCCCGGATCAAGCGTGATCTCAACGGACTCGCCACAATACGGACAAAAGACGTCACTCGACAAATCCGCGACACCGTCGCCGAGTGGGAATTCTTCGTCGAGGGCTGCGTCATCGTCGTCGTCTTGAAGGTTCCAAGGTTCGTTCGTGTTCATCGGACTCCCAGAGCGGAATGCGGGTGCACCACTGATCTGAATGTTACGCCTCGAGCGCGCAGTTTAGCGCGGCGGGGGGTGCAATCCCAATATTTATCATCCCATATTGCCCGCTGCAATTCGGGACAATACGCAGCAGCCCGAGCAGTTCGGTCTTCCCGCAGACCCCACGGACATGCCTGCACCACAAGATAGAGAGCAAGCGCAGCAATTAGATCATTCGCGGCCGGTACAGCACGCAACCGCACCGAATGTTCCAACAAACATCGCGGATGATCCGGTGTTTGCCGCGCTTGAACAGATGGTGGATATACGCGGTCGCACGCCCACCGGTGCGTCGGTGCCCGCGCCACCTCGCGACGTGCTCCGGCGTGTGATCTCCTTGCTGTCACGGGACAAGCGTGACATCGTCGTGCTGTTCGTCTATGCGGCGCTTGCAGGCGTCTTTGCGCTGACGCTTCCGCTCAGCGTAGGCGCCATCGTGCAGCTCGTGCAGGGAGGGCTGATCTTGCAGCCGGTCGTCATCCTCATTGGGTACGTGGTCGTCGGAACATTGGCGAGTGGGGCGTTGCAGGTCTTGCAGCTCGGCGTAGTCGAGCGCATCCAGCAACGCGTGTTCGCCCGGATGGCGCTCGAATTCACGTTTCGTGTACCGCGCATGCGATACGAAACGGCGATGCAGGAGGATCTCCCGGAAACGATGAACCGATTGTTTGAGGCTGTGATCATTCAAAAAAGTCTCTCGAAGTTTCTGCTCGACACGTCGACCGCGCTCTTGACCGTGATGGCCGGGCTCATTCTGCTCACCTTCTATCATCCATACTTTTCATTTTTTGGTGTCCTCCTGCTCGCGGTCCTCAGCGCTATTCTGTGGTTTTCAGGACCGCGTGGACTCGAAACAAGCCTGATGGAGTCGAAGTACAAGTACAAGAGTGTCCACTGGCTCGAAGAAATCGCGCGCGCATTTCATGCTTTCAAGTTCGCCGGCCGCTCAACGCTGAGCATTCGACGGATGGATGAACTGCTGGGAGGATATCTCGCATATCGCCAGAAGCATTATCGAATACTCACACAGCAGACCGTTACCATCGTCATCTTTCGTACGATTATCGTGGGTGGTTTTCTGGTGCTCGGCAGTCGCTTGGTCATTGATCGACAAATTTCACTCGGGCAATTTGTTGCCTCCGAATTTGTCATTGTCACTGTGCTGTTCGGTGTCGAGAAATTGATCAAGAGCATGAGTACGATTTACGACATTCTCACGTCCGCCGAAAAGGCCGGTTATGTGTCGGATTTGCCGTTGGAGGCCGTTGGCGGGGCAGCGTTGCCGGTGTCCTTGCGCGGTATCGCCGTGGATGTGCGCGCCGTGAGCTATCGCTACGCGCCGAGCGCATCGCACGTGCTCTCCAACGTCTCCCTGCGCGTCGCCCCTGGTGAGCGCGTGGCGATCACGGGCTATGAGGGCGCTGGACGCACAACACTGTTGCGGCTTGTCGCGGGCGTTCTTGGTGACTACGAGGGTGTATTGCTCTTTGATGGACAGCCAGCGCGCATTCTCGATCGCAACCGACTGCGCGAACAGATGGGACAATATCTGTCGGCCACCGATCTGTTTGACGGCACCGTCGAAGAAAATATTTCCGTTGGGCGGCCGGGCATCGGTCTTCTGGAAGTGCAGGCGGCGATTGATGCGGTTGGACTGCGGGCAGATATCGAATCGCTACCGCACGGTGTGCAAACAACAATTGTACAGGGCGGGCAACGGCTACCGCACGGTGTCGCGATCAAACTGCTCTTCGCGCAAGCGATCGCCGGAACGCCGCGACTGCTGGTGATCGACGATCTATTCCAAAACTTGCAGGGCGATGATCGGCAGCGGCTCGTCAGGCTACTGACGGATACTGCGCGACCGTGGACCGTTGTGGTCGTATCGCACGATCTACAACTGCTCTCGTTGATGGACCGAGTGATCGTTCTGAATGATGGCGCAATTCGCCACGATGCGCCGCTGTCGCAATTGCGGCAGGATCCGTACATCAAACAATTGGTCGCGGCGGAAGCGCACGCGCACCAGTTGGCGGGGCACTCCTGACATGGCAGCCGCACGAGGTGATGGGTCGGCGCAATCAGCCACGTTGCACACCGCCCCTTTGTTACAAACCAACACGTCGTACCGCAGCATTTGGCTGTGGTTAAGTAGCATCGTGGTGGCGCTCGTCGTGATCTTGTTTCTCCCATGGCAGCAAAATGTGCAAGGGAAAGGGAAGGTCACGGCGCTCGACCCGCAAAGTCGTCCGCAATCGATCCCTTCGCGCATTGACGGCCGCATCGATCGGTGGTTGGTGTCCGAAGGCACATTCGTCAAAGCGGGCACAACGATCGTCGAAATTAGCGAGGTCAAAGATGAATATCTTGACCCGCAGTTACTCGCGCGCACAACGGAACAGTTGTCGGCGAAAGAACAGGCGAATCGAGACAAAGGCGGGAAAGCCGAGGCATTGGATCAACAAATGCTTGCCTTGCAACGCGCGCGTCAAATCAAACTCGAACAGACGCGTAACAAGGTGGTGCAGTATGGAGCGGCGGTACAGCAAGCCGTGCTCGAAGATTCGCTGGCACGAGATCAATTTCGTCGCCGCGAGATGTTGTATGCATCGCCGCTCGGTCTTGTGTCGCTCAACGATTTACAGGCTGCGCAATTGCGCTTGCAGAGTGCGGTGGCAAAGCTGGTGGAAAAACGCAATGAGTTGCAAAACGCGAAAGTGGATTTAGATGGTATCGATGCCGAGTACGGAGAGAAAATCGAGAAGGCGCGCGGTGATCGGCAGTCGACGCTCGCGGACGTGCAAGAGGGGCGAGGTGAAGTCAGCAAGCTTCGCAACAAAGTCGCCTCGTTGAACGTGCGACGTGCGTACTACCGCATTGATGCGCCGCAGGATGGCTACGTAGTGAAAGCGCTCAAGCAAGGCGTTGGTGAAATGGTAAAAGCCGGCGATGCCATCGTTACCGTGCAACCGGCGGTCGCACAACGCGCGGTAGAATTGTATGTGCGACCGGTCGATATCCCATTGTTGCATCGAGGGCGACGCGTGCGACTGCAGTTTGATGGCTGGCCCGCACTGCAATTTGCGGGATGGCCGAGCGTGTCCGTTGGCACATTCGGCGGCGAGGTGACGGTGATCGATCAAGTCGCGAGCGCGGACGGTACGTTTCGCGTGCTCGTCACGCCCGACGCAAAGGATGAAGCGTGGCCCGCGCAATTGCGCATCGGTTCTGGTGTGTACGGATGGGCAGCGCTCGATACCGTGCGCGTCTGGTTTGAACTGTGGCGACAGCTCAATGGCTTTCCACCGAGCATTGCGACACCCGGCGCACCGACGGCTGCGACAGGGGACAAGAAGTGACGCGCGCGCGCATCGTTGTCGTCTGCTGTTCTCTGCTGGGAGATACCACGTATGCACACGCGCAGACGTCAAGCACTCCGTACTCGTTCGCGCACTTTAGCGAGCGAGTGCTCGCGCACCATCCCGTCGCACAGCAAGCGCGACTCCTCAGCGCGCAGGCCAGGAGCGCCGTCACCGAAGCATGGGGTGCGTTTGAACCCAGGTTCTCGCTGTCGATGGCGCAAAAAACCTACAAGAGCCAATCGTATTTTTCGTATGTCGATGCCGCATTAAAAATACCGACGCCCATTGGTTCAGACATCAAAATTGGATTCGAACGTGCGTCGGGGATTCGCATCAGTCCGGATCGATACACGCCGGCAAACGGACTGCTGTCGCTTGGCGTTTCCATTCCGCTCGGTCAGCGACTTATTACCGACGAACGACGCACGGCGCTTGCACTCGCACGCGCGGCTCGAGAAATTACAAATGCCGACGAGCGTGCCATCATCAACAAATTATTGTTGGATGCGGCGAAGACGTACGGCGCGTGGTATTCCGCGAGTCGTCAACTTGAGATTGCCACGGAGGGCGTTCGGCTCGCGACCTTTCGCGCTGATGCTGTGCTGCTGCGTGTACGAGCTGGCGATAGCCCCGCCATTGACACGCTCGAGGCGTCGTTGGAAGTGCAACGTCGACAAGTAACGCGCGCTGAATCGGACAACGAGCTCCGTACGGCCACGCTGGTCGCGTCCAGCTTTCTGTGGGATGATCAGGGACGCGCCGAAACGCTCGGCGCAAACGCGCGGCCGGCGCTCGAAGGACTGGAGCAAACGCCGATCGACACGCTGCGCCTCGCGGTCTGGCTCGATGTCGTGGGAGCGCGCCACCCGGACGTGCTGAAGGCGCGAGGAAAGCTGCGCGCCGCAGAGGCAGAGCGCTTGCTCGCGCTCCAGGCGATGGTCCCGTTTGCCGAGGGAACGTTGTCGTCGATTGCCGCACGTGATGAGGCAAAGTTGCTCGGGAACACGTCTCGGTGGGACAACAACTTCAAGGCAGGGCTAGAGGTGCAATCGTCGTTGCTCTTGCTCAAGGAGCGTGGAAAATCAGCACGAACACGTCAAAAGCGTGATGCGGCACAACTCGACCTTGATGTGATGGAACGCGAAGTTGCCTATGAACTGCAGATTGCATTGAATGACGTCGTTTTGCTCGACCGCGTCATCGCAGTTCAGCGCGCCACAGTGCGCGGGTTGTCGTTGCTTCGCGACGCAGAGCAACAACGTTTTCAAAACGGCGAAAGCACCTTGCTCGTTGTCAATCTGAGAGAACGCGCACTTTTGGATGAGTCCAACAAACTGGCAGCGCTCGAAGGAAAAATTGCGGCGAAACGGGCGGCGTTGGTGGTGGCACTGGGCGATCCTTCTCTAGTAGAGAAATAGCGTCACAACCGACCCGCATGGTCGCCAAAGCGATCGTGACACTTGTCGTGGCGCCCTCGAACAAAGCCGTGGTCCTCTTGCCGTTCGTAGTCGCGCAGACTTTCTCACGTACTCTGCTGGCGTCAACGTGATCGTATTTTGAACAGAGGTTTACGCCATCAGTTGCTGCGCTTTCGCGATCGCGTCATCCAATGTGACGCAGAGATGATCCTTGCCAATCTCTGTGAGGACGCCAGCACGATCGAGTGCCATATGCGGCTGCGCTTGCAGCCCAGCAAGCAACAAAACCGTTCCATTGTGCTGTGATCGATGCAATAGCTCGCGGAGCAGCGAAATACCCGTCGCGTCAATGGCCGGCACGCGCCGCAGGCGCAAGATGAGCACTTTTGGCCGCCGACCGGTCTCGCCGAGCACATCCTGAAAACGTTCGGCAGCGCCGAAAAAGAATGGACCGTCAATCTCGAAAACATCGACACCGCTGGGCACTTTATGCGACCCGGTGGCGTCGGGATCGACTTCTTCTTCGTCATCCGTGAGCTCGCGCGTGATCACATGAACGTCGGTGACGTCGGCCATCCGTTTCATGAACAGAAAGGCCGCCAACACCATCCCCACTTGCAGTGCCACCGTCAGATCAACGATCACGGTGAGTAGAAACGTGGACAGCAGCACCAGAATGTCGGCGCGAGGGGCACGCAGCAGTGCCCGAAAATTTCGCCACTCCGACATGCGGTAGGCGACGACGATGAGAATGCCGGAAAGGGTCGCCATCGGAATGAGCGCGGCCAGCTGACCAACGAAAAGCGTGATCAGGAGAAGCACCACCGCATGCGTCATTCCGGCCACCGGCGTTCGTCCGCCGCTGTTTACGTTGGTTGCAGTTCGCGCAATCGCACCGGTTGCGGGTATGCCGCCAAACAGGGCGGATGCGGAGTTCGCGATGCCTTGCGCAACGAGCTCCATGTTGGAGCGATGCTTGCCGCCAATCATGCCATCGGCGACGACGGCCGAGAGCAACGACTCGATGGAAGCCAACAGTGCGATGGTCAAGGCCGGCGCGGCGAGCTCGCGCACCAACGAAAGTGTGACGTGCGGAACGTGCGGCGCGGGTAGTCCGCCGCCTACCGCCCCAAAACGAGAACCGATCGTCTCAACTGGTAGTCCGGCGTAGTAAACGAGTACGGTTGTCACCACGAGCGCTACAAAGGGTGCGGGAAGTTTTGTCGTGACCCGTGGCCAAAGGAACAAGATCAGCAGCGTCGCGGCCGTTACAGCAACCGCGGCCGGAGAAATCGTCGACACATGCGCGGCGTATGCGCTCCATTTTTCAAAAAACTCTGACGGAACTCTCAACATTTGCAGACCAAGCGCATCTTTGATCTGCGTTGAAAAAATGATCAACGCGATGCCGCTCGTGAACCCAACCACCACTGGCTGAGGCACAAACTTTATCACGCCGCCGAGCTTCATGAGGCCCATGCCGATCATGAGCAGGCCTGCCAGGAACGTGGCGACTATCAGTCCGTCCACACCGTATTTCGCGACGATGCCAGCAATAATGACGACGAATGCGCCCGTCGGTCCGCCAATCTGTACACGCGATCCACCAAGCGCCGAGACCAAAAAGCCGGCCACGACGGCGGTGACCAATCCACGGTCGGGAGTAACGCCGCTGGCAATCGCAAACGCGATGGAGAGTGGCAAAGCAACGACGGCAACAATCACGCCCGCTGTCACATCACGCAAGAACTGGTCGCGCGTGTAGCCGTGCAATGTAGAAAAAATTTTCGGAACAAACGTGTAAGCGCGTGGCGAGGACACAGCGCGTTTAGTCATGAGTGCTGTTACGACGATCGCGTTTGGTATCAGAGCGCTGCTTCTTTTCAGACAAGCGGCGTTCAATCGAGCCACGGGTGGGTTTTGTCGCCTTTCGCGGTTTTGGGATAATGAGTGCGCGCGCTACGATCGCCACGAGGCGTTCTAACGCAGCGCGGCGATTTTGTTGTTGACTGCGATACTCACCGGCGACAATGCGCATCGCCCCGTCGCCGTCGAGGCGCGTCGCGAGCTTGAGCATTACTCGTTCGCGCTGTTCATCGCGAAGTGCGCGGGTGGTGCGGACGTTCCAACGCAGTGCCACGCGTGTTGCGCTGCGATTAACGTGTTGCCCACCCGGACCGCTGCCCGTAATAGCGCGCATCTCAAGTTCGGCAACCGGAATGCGCACACCCGGCGCGATGGCCAGTGCTTCGGGTTCTGGCGGCAACAGGTGCTCAGGCGCCGTATCGATGCTCACGGGGCCAGGCACGGACGCGCCGTCAGTTGCGTGCGAATGGTCGACACCGACGGACGAGTAGCCGCACTCGGCGCCTCGAAGATTGCCACGTATTCCTCCGCACCAGTCTTGGTGAACGAGAGTTCGCGGTAACCAACAGCCGCGAGTTCGCATCGCAAAAGTGAAGGCGGTGTCCCGTGGCCAACGGTGGGGCGCTCAAGATCAAGAATCACGAGACGCCCGTGCGGTTGCATCGCCGTTGCCAAATTCCAGAGCAACCCAAACGGCTGTTCGATTTCGTGATACATATGAATCATCAACGCCACCTCTATTGACCCAGTGGGCAATCGTGGGTCATGTGTGTCGCCCAATACGACACGCACGTTTTGCAAGCGACCGCGCGCGACACGTTGTTGCAGTAGTCGGAGGTAGTCGACCATGATGTCTTCGCCATAAACGCGTCCGCTATCACCGACGAGTGGCGCGAGTCGCACTACGTAGTAGCCGTCACCAGCGCCAATATCGGCGACATGCGCGCCGGGGTGTACGCCCGCAAGCTTCGCAACGCGAGCGAATTCTCCCGCGTCTTCCCGGGCATCTTCATTGATCCAGCGCGGTGCAACAATGTCGGCGACCCGTCGCGACGGCGCAGGGAATGACACAGACGGCTCGCCCGGCGGTGCCGCAGGTCCGATGATGTCCTGCGATCGTGTCGCGCAGGCAAGGCAGGTGATCGCGCAAAACGTCACCCACCACGTACCTCGTGCGGCGGTCACGAGACTACCGCTTCTGGTCGCCGATGCACCCGCAGTGCCGCGACACGACGTCCGTCCATCGCGACCACTTCAAGTTCGCCTCCCGGATAACTCGCGCGATCCCCAACCCGTGGCACACGACCTAGCATCGCGAACGCGTAGCCACCCAACGTGGACCAATCGCCCTCGGGAATCGGCAACTTGTGATCCGAACGCACATCCACGAGGGAAATCGAACCAGCGAGTTCGAGCACTCCGTCAAACAGCAATGCCTCACGTGAAAACGGATCGTATTCATCGGCAATGTCACCCACCACCTCTTCAACCAAATCTTCCATCGTCACGATGCCCGCCGTGCCACCGTATTCGTCCAGTACAACCGCCAGATGCGCGCGTGTTCGTCGCAAGTCGTCAAGGACCCGTTCGGCGGCCCGCGTCGCCGGAACAAAGAGCGGTTCGCGCAGGTGATCGAGCAGCACAAAGTGCGCTTGATCTTCATGCAGCCAATAATCTTTTGCGAGAAACACGCCCACGATGTCATCAGGCGTTTCCCGATACACCGGGTACCGGGAAAAACGCTCTCGTCGCAACGTCCGCACGAGGCCTTCGCGCGTTTCATCCTCCGCGATCGCCACCATCTCCGTGCGCGGACGCATCACGTCGAGTGCGCGTTTGTTATGAAAGTCAAACACGCCGGCCAACATCGCCGAGTCGGATTCGTCCAGTGTACCGTGCGCGCGCGCTTGCATGACGAGCAGGCGGAGTTCTTCGGGCGAGTGAACTTGTCCGCCTTCCGACGCGGGTTCGACACCAAGCAAGCGGAGCAAGGCATTCGCTGTGCCATTCAGCATGCCGATAAACGGTGACATCACGCGCGAAAAAAGCATGAGCGGACGCGTGACCATACGGCTCACCGCTTCTGGATTGGAGAGCGCGATGGACTTCGGTGCGAGTTCGCCAAGCACGATGTGCAAAAACGTGATAACCAAAAATGCCACGCCAATGCCGACACCGGTGTGCAGCGTGCCTGGCGCCGGCTCGATGCCAACCGTGCGCATCGCGAGATCCACCAGGACCGCAATTGCCGGCTCGCCAATCCATCCAAGCGCCAGCGACGCCAGCGTAATACCCAATTGCGTGCCGGAGATGTAACGGTCCAACTGGCTCAGCGCGCGCTGCACCACCTTCGCGCTGCGATCACCTTCAGCGGCCATCTGATCGATACGACTTCGCCGCACGGCAACGAGCGCAAACTCCGCGGCAACAAAGAACGCGTTGAGGAGCACGAGCAGCAGCACAAAGAGCAGGCGCAATGTTGCGCTGCTAAACGTGACGTCGGATTCGGCGAGCAAAGATGGATCGGCGAGCATCAGGTCAGGAAACGGACAGGCGCATGGTTCGTCAGACTAGTGCAATCTGCAAGAGCGACGGGTGTTCCGCGCCTCTTGCACATTGCAAACCTGTCCCAACTGCTCTGACGTTGGACGCCTCACGGGCCCCGTGCACTATACACCCGCTCTGCCGCAGGTCGCGATTCACGAGATGCTGGATCCACGCCGCGTGTTGCGTTGGGTCTGGGTTGGTCGTGTTACCATGGCCTGTGCCATTCTCGTGGCGGCCGTGCTCGTGTGGAGTCACGCAGAACCAAATGATACGCTCATCGCAACGCTCGCTTTTGCGGTCGCTACGCTCGCGACGGTTGCGTCAGCGATGTACGGCGAGGTGCAGCATCGACCCTACGGCACCACTTTTTACGCGCTCCAATGCGCGGTCGACCTCGGGCTCGTCACAGCGATCGTCCACATCACGGGCGGTTTTAGTTCACAGTTCGCAGCGCTCTACATTTTGGTCATTGCGAGCGCGGCGCTCATTCTGCCGTTCCGCGCCGGACTCGCGGTCGCGGCAGGTGCGTGCATCCTATACGCTATCGATGTCCTCTGGCTTCGGCCAGGTATTCCGCATACTGGTGTTGCCGTACAACTCGGTGTGTTTATCATAGTCTCCCTTGGTTCCAGCTTTGTCGCGCTGCGACTCCGACAGGCCGGCGTTGGGCGCGAAGCCCTCGCGGCACAACTCGTCAAAGTGCAGCTCGAAGCGGCTGATATTCTGCGCACAATACGCTCTGGCATCATTACGGTCGATGCCGACGGCAATCTGCAATATGCCAATCCTGCCGCGTCCGACCTCCTCGGCATGAATCTCCGATTGGTGGTTGGCAAACCTATCCTCGAGACGCTACGGGAAGTGGCGCCGCAATTGGCCGTGTTGCTCGAACAGTCGTCGCGCGATGGCGTACGGACGACACGCGCTGAAGCATTTATTCGACGAGAGCCCGGTGACGTTGAAATCGGCGTGACGACCACGACCGCTGAAAGTGCTCGACCCGACGGACGCACCTCGGCCACCGCAATCTTTCAGGATATTTCGGATAGCAAACGACTCCAGGCGTTACACATTCGCGCCGAACGGCTGGAGGCTGTTGCAGAACTCAGTGCATCGCTGGCGCACGAAATTCGCAATCCGTTAGCGTCAATTCGCAGCGCGACAGAGCAACTCGCGCGACGTCGTGCGGCCATAGCACCATTTGCGGAAGACGACGACGAGCGCGTACTGCACGGTCTCGTGGTGCGTGAAGCGGATCGCTTGAGTCGACTGCTCGGTGACTTCCTCGATTTTGCGCGCGCTCGCGTCACACGCGTGGCGGCAATGGACGTCAGTGCGGTTGTCCATGCGGCCGCAACGTTGGCGGCATCGCACCCCGATCGTGGCGAAGGTACCAACGTGCGCGTGCAGTGTGAGGCGGACCTTCCGCGGCTCGACGGCGACGAAGACCTGCTGCATCGCGCGGTCTTCAATCTTGTGTTGAATGCCGTGCAAGCCGCAGGAATGGGAGGGCACGTGGACGTCACCGTATGCCGCCGTACGGCGGTCGAACGTCCGGCGTTCAGTGCACCATTGCATCACGAGGGTGACCTCGTGGTCATCACAGTCACGGATGATGGACCCGGCATTCCCACCGAATTGCGCGAGCGTCTCTTCGAGCCATTCGTCAGCAGTAAAATTGGTGGCACCGGGCTTGGATTGCCCGTGGTCTATCGTGCCGTGGAGGCTCATCGCGGTGTGGTGTTGGTCGATGTATTGCCCGTTGGCACTCGTTTTTCAGTGCTTCTCCCAATCGCTGCGCCTGTCGCAGAATCTCAACTTATCGGAGCAGGAACATGATTTCTCCAGCGTCGCCGGACGCGGCACCGCGTGTGCTCGTGGTGGACGATGAAACGGGCATCCTCGATTCGCTTCGCATCCTCCTGAAGACAGAAGGTTTTGTGCCGTTCACCGCACATGGTGGCAAGCAGGGTATCGAGCGATTGCCCGAGCTACGTCCGGATATTGTGCTCACCGACGTGCGCATGCCTGATGTTGGTGGAGTGCAAGTCTTGAGCAAAGCGCGCGAACTCGATCCCGATATGCCGGTGATCATGATGACGGCGCAGGCCACGCTCCAATCCGCGATGCAAGCCGTCAATGAAGGCGCATTCTATTATTTACAAAAACCATTTCGTAACGACGAACTCATTACCATCCTTCGCCGCGCGGCCGAACATCGAAAACTGCGCACGGAGAACACGGTATTGAAGCAGGAGATCAAGCGCCGGGAACGGAACACCAGTGGTCGTCCGATCGGTCGCAGTAAATCGTGGCTGGAAGTTCTCCATTTGGCAGAGACGGTAGCACCCACCGATTCGACCGTGCTGATCACCGGCGAATCGGGCACCGGAAAGGAAGTGATCGCACGATACATCCACGATCTGTCAACGCGCGCAGATCACAGTTTTCTTTCAATCAATTGCGGCGCACTGCCGGAGTCGTTGTTGGAGAGCGAACTATTCGGACACGTGAAAGGGTCATTCACCGGTGCGGTCAAGGACAAAGCCGGTCTTTTCGCTGCCGCACAGAGCGGAACGTTTTTCCTTGACGAAATCGGTGAAACCACCGCATCAACGCAAGTCAAATTGCTGCGCGTGTTGCAACAGCGAGAGGTCATTCCTGTTGGTGCAAAGGAGGCGCAGTCAGTAGACGCGCGCGTGCTGGCGGCGACCAATCGTGATCTCGAAGAAGAAAT
>JAYTTR010000531.1:0-3816 GCA_043744935.1 Gemmatimonadaceae bacterium | reverse complement strand
TCATAGAGCACGCGCTCGTGCGCCGAGTGTTGGTCAATGAGCACGACGCCTTCCTCATGCTCGAACATCAGATACATCCGACGTAGCTGTGTGAGCGGTGGCACCGCAATGGGTTCTGATTGCGACGCGGCGGATGTCGAGGAGGCCGATGGCTCGAACAAGCCTTCACCCGCTGGCTGCGCGCGTAACGATGGCACGTCAAACGACGTGCGCTGCGCATGCAGCACATCCGACGTCGGCGGCGGTGACCATGTGCGCCAACCGATACCCGCGCTTGCGTCGAAGATGCCAAGACTTCGCCGAACAGCTGTTTCGACCGCGCGTTCGACCGGCCAGCGATCGCGAAGCCGCACTTCCGATTTTGCGGGATGCACATTCACATCAACGTCGTTGATCGGTACGCGGACTTGCAACACCAGCGAAGGCCGTACGCCCGATGGTAACGTTGATCGATAGGCCGCCTCGGCGGCGCGCACGATGCCATGATCGCGCACCGTACGTCCGTTGATCATCACGAGAATTCGTCGCGTTGCCGTGCCTACGTCGGCCGGTCGCTCGACGACTCCTGAAACATGCACGGTGCCCTGCACATCGTCGGTATCGACAAACCGTGCGAGATCGGCGTGGCCCCAGAGCGCGGCAAGTCGCGCACGCAACGAGTCGGCGCGTGGGAGATCAAGCACGACTTTGCCGTCATGTCGCAACGTGAAGTGCACATCGCGGCGCAAGACAGCAATGGACTGCACGATGTCGAGAATGCTTCGCCATTCCGAGCGCGTGCTCTTGAGAAATTTCTGTCGTGCTGGCGTGTTGTAGAACAAACGCGCTACCGACACGGTCGTGCCTTGACGGCGCACGATCGCGCGAGTTTCAAGCAGCGCACCCGCCGCTGCTCGAACGAGTGTCCCTCCGTCGTCGTCAGACGCTGTTTCGATATCGACTTCGGCGACAGAGGTGATGGCCGGCAACGCCTCGCCGCGAAATCCGTAGCTTCGCACGCCCACCAATTGTTCGGCCGATGTGATCTTGGACGTCGCGTGTCGTTCGAGCGACAAGACCGCATCTGCTGCACTCATGCCGGAACCATCGTCGGCCACGCGAATGAGTGCACGTCCACCATCTTCGATGGTGATCTCTACTGTTCTGGCGCCAGCGTCAAGCGCATTTTCAACCAATTCCTTGACAACGGATGCTGGACGTTCGACCACTTCGCCTGCAGCGATTTGATCGGCGACCGCACTGGCGAGTATTGCAATATGTGCCATGCGGCCGTCTACTGCGTTGCGGCTTTGTCTTGCATCGCAACAACACGCGACGACGGCAGCCACCCAAGTCGGCCATCGGCGTGATATACGCGATCCCATCCGTCGCGTTGTTCAACGACGCGGACAACGTCTCCGGTACCGACGCCGCCGAGTGCATCGGCGTCAGCACCTGGCGCGACATGCATGGTCTCTGGTCGCACGACCACCCGAAGGCCAGTGGGATCCAGTGTACGACGACCCCATACCGCCACGCCTGCCGAGGCGACGGCGACAATGCAGAGCATCAGACCTGCAGACTTCACCACGTCATCGAGTCGTCGCGGATTCAAGCGCGATCGACGCGTTTGCCCATACGCGATGAACGCCCACCCGATGATCCACGCCGCCACGGCCACTCCCTGCAGCTGGGATACTGGCACCATCGGTACGTCGGCGAGTCCTCCACGCGCACCAGCAGGGAGGAGCGCGAGGCGTTGCTGCAGATCATCGGCGAGCGGATCGCGGCGCGCAGCGCGTTGCCAACCAATAACAGCATGCACCGTATCACCAGCAGCCCATGCAGACGTCCCCCAATTGGCTGCGGCATCCACATCACGCGGATGCGTGCGCGCGATGTCGGCGAATCGTTGTACAGCCTCCGTGAAGCGGCGTGCTTGATAGGCATCCACCGCGCGCTTGAACGCCGCCGCATTCGTGACGCCGGTGTCGCTCACGGTTGCTGCGCGAACGATGCGTGTCATCACTGTTGACGAATCGGACTGCGCGACCGCGAGTCTCGATGATGCCGTCAACACACATAGGAGCAGCGCACCGCCGAGTACGGCGGTACGCGTTGCGTGCGGTATCGTCCCGCCACCGTGCACTGCTTCGCTGTCGACCAAAGTAAACAGGGCCGTCGCGGAGCGACCATAGTCTGTCGCGCGCGTAGCGTGGTTCGCGGATACGGCGAAGCCGCGTACATCGAGCTCGTCGAGGAACTCGAGGACCCGCTGCGTTGATGCGCGGCTCACACCGCGTCGGCGAAGTACGCGTTCTACCTGACGCCGCGACACGAGTTGGTATATGGAAACGCCCAGGCGATCGGCGAGTGCCGCGTGCAACGCGCGGCGCGTTCGTCGCGCCGCTGCGCCCTCTTCGTCACGATCGCCGTCAACTTCGTGCGACGTGGGTGCGAGCGCCTGCAACAGCTGCACCGCCGACGGACGCACGACACGTTTGACCTTTTGCGTTCGCCGTCGGAGCGCGAGCAGGAGCGCGGGCAGTGGCGCAAACAAGCACAGCACGAGTACCTTGGTACGAGATGCCGGGCTATCGAACGTCAACCCTCGCATGGACTGGGCCGTCACGTTTCGTTCGCGAAGTGAAAGTAAAGCGGCCACGTCTGCTTCGTCGTTTGCGACGAGGACACCAGCGGCAATGTCCAATGGGATGACTGGAGTATCGGCGATCGCGTACTTCCGTTGATACGGATCGAAGTAGTCGTAGTGCAATACTGGCAGCGCCACGGTGCCATCGTGCGTCGGTGTAAGAATCCAATCGAATTCTTTCGCTCCTCGCACCAGTGCCCCACTCGAGTCGACTTGTACGCGTTCTGAACCGGCTACCGCGCTCGCCCATTCGATCTCAATATTTGGCCTTGGCAACAATTTCACGTTGCCGATCCCCTGGACGCGAAGCGTGAGCACCAAAGGTTCACCAACACGCGCTGTGGTGGCATCGAGACGCGTGCTAGCTCGTAGGACACCCACCGCACCAGTAAACGTGTCTGGTCGACCTTCGGCCGGTAGCGCGCGAATCACGAGGTGCGCACTCTCGGCTTGAACGACGTAGTGTTCTTCGCGACTGAAATAACTCGACGATTGCGGGAGCGCGTACGACAGTTGTGGGGCGGGTACGGCGAGTGGTCCGGACGCGACGGGGAACAGTGCACGCTGAAACACATGCGCTTCGTAAACGCCGCCGTTCATGCTGCGCGGTGCGACACGCGTTGGCCGGCCAAGTTCGTAGGCCAGCAGCCCGCGCAATTCTGGCGGCAGGAATTCTGGATTGCGACGCAAACGCGCCCGTGCGTCTTCGTTCAGCAGCACGGCCACTTGATACGTGGTTTGCTGTCCAACGTAGAGCGTTTCCGGGAACGCCGCTGCATGAAAATCAATCGGTTTGCGTGCGTCGACCTTGACGTGATCCAGGATGGTGAGCGGCCCAGTTTGCGCAGAGAGCACGTGTTGTGCGCTCCACAACAGTGCGACCGCAGTTAACCGGCACATTCGTTGCGCGTAGTTCACCAGTCTTTCCCGCGCGGCGGTGTGCGACCCTGCTTTTGTTTGCGTCCCTGGACGTCCTTCTCTTCGCGCGCCGCGCTGTTAAGCAGCGCCTCCGCTTGCCGTTGATCGATACCACCTTGCGGCTGTGGACGCGGTTGGGGCTGTTGTTGCGCGTCGCCACCACCACCTCCTCCTCCTCCACTTGGCGGTTGAGGGCGTAATGCAAGTTCGTAATTCCATTTAGCGTCAACGTCGGCCGGACGCTCCATCAGGTATGCGCGATAGGC
>JAYTTR010000530.1:0-15169 GCA_043744935.1 Gemmatimonadaceae bacterium | reverse complement strand
CGCCCGACGCAACATCAATCGAAAAAAACTGTGTGGTGGCTTTCACACCGTCATTGAAATAGATGGTACGACTGTCTGGACTCCAGAATCCAATGGTGACATCGCCGTCCCACGCGTCGCCGATCTTTCGAAACGGCTGTCCCTTCGCTGCAACATCACGCACGTACGTACGTGCATCGCGAAAGTACGTAAAGTCGTTTGAGGCCGAGAAGGCGATGGTGTGATTGTCTGGCGCGAACGAGAGTTCGCTTTCACTGATCTCGACATTTTTTGTGAGCTGCTCGATTGCGCCACTGGACACGTCGAGCAAATACAATTCGCTGACCAGTCCAACTTCCAGGGTCCCACGAAAATAGCGATCATTTTTTGTGCCGCGATATCCCACCCATTTATTGTCCGGAGACAAAGTCACGTTGTCGACGCTTAAATCGTCGCCATGAGTGAGTCGTTTGCTTCGACGCGATGCGACATCGTAGGCCCACAAATGGACGGGTGGCTCTTCCTGATTGCGAATGCGAACGTCGAATTTCTTTTCCATGCGCTTTCTTTCGTCCGCATCGACCGTATCCGACGCGAGAAAATACATCGTTTTGCTGTCGTTCGAAAATCGCCACCACCGAATGGGAGTGGCGTGCTTGGTCAGCTGCACGGCTTTGGCGGTATCCATACCGGCAACCGGTATGGTCCAGACTTGGGCCTCGTCCGTCCTTCCCGCAGCAAACGCGAGCCACTTGCCGTCTTTTGTAAAGGCAAACGCACCAACGCCATCTTTCGCGTCCGTCACGCGTCTCGCTTCACCACCATCGGGACGCATCCAATAGAGTTGATTCGTGGTTGCACTTGCCACGGGCGCTTCTCGATTGGACGCGAACACAAACGATTGTGCATCGGGCGCCCAGCGGGGCGCGGTTTCGTTCCTGTCTTTCGTAAAGGTGAGCTGACGGGTGTCCTGCACGCCGCGCGCCATGGACACGATGTAAATGTCAGATTGCCGCTTCGCCTCTTTCCAGTCGGGTGTGGACAGTGCATAGAGCATCCACTGTCCATCAGCACTCACCGCCGGCGCGCTGGCTTGACGCGTTTGCTGCATGTCCAGGAAGGTCATCGGTCGCGCGCCTTGTGCGTTTGCGATGATGGGTGCGAGGAGCAGAACGGGAAACAGGCGGCGAGGCATCGGCAAGGTCGTGAACGAGAGGTATGGTTGGCAGTTCAGCAACTCATGCAAGCTGCCGCTGATCGCGTCTCGCTGGAAGCCCTTCACAATCCCCTCGTCCCTATTACTCGTCGGAACGTTCCGCTTGATTTCGACACATGATCAATCTCAAGATTCGCACGCCACGCTTTCCACCTGGTCCAACATCGCGATACCCTGGCGATTTCATGTTCCGTATTCGCCGCGATTTTTTTGGGTTCTTTCGCGGTCTCGCTGACGAATACGGTGACGTTGTGGGATTTCGCATGGGCAAGCAGCCGTTTGTTGTGATTAATCATCCGGATCTCATTCGCGATGTATTGGTCACGCAACAGCGCAACTTCGCGAAAGGACGCGCCCTCGAACGCGCGCGCCGTCTACTCGGCAACGGACTCCTCACGAGTGAGGGCGAGTTTCATTTGCGCCAGCGTCGCCTAGCGCAGCCGGCGTTTCATCGTGATCGCATCGCCAGCTACGCCACATCAATGATTCATTACGCGGGACGTTGGCGCGATCGATGGGAAGATGGGATGACCGTGGACATGCACGAGGAAATGATGCGCCTCACGCTTGCCGTTGTGGGTAAGACGCTCTTCGATGCAGATGTTGAAGCGGAATCGCACGAAATTGGTGAAGCGCTCACCTACGTACTCGATTCGTTTAGCGTGTCGATGCTGCCATACGCCGAATTACTTGAGAAGTTGCCGCTCCCATCGACGCGAAAATTTGCCCGTGCGCGCAGTCGACTAGATGAAACGATCTATCGGATGATTGACGAACGTCGGTCAAGTGGCGAAGACCGCGGTGACCTCTTGTCAATGCTCGTGCAGGCGTCGGACACCGAAGGCGATGGCTCTGGCATGTCCAATGAGCAATTGCGCGACGAAGCGTTGACGATTTTTCTTGCCGGACACGAGACCACCGCAAACGCCATGACGTGGACATGGTACCTGCTGTCGCAGCATCCTGATGTCGTTGCACGCTTGCACGCGGAAGTCGACGCGTTGGGAGCAGAACCCGTTGCGACCGACGTAATGCTGTTGCCGTACGTGCGACAAGTAGTCGCGGAATCGATGCGCTTGTATCCGCCCGCTTACGCGATTGGTCGACGAGCGTTGCACTCGTGCGACATTGGTGCATTTACCATTCCTGCGCGCACGATCGTGCTCACCAGTCCGTACTTGCAGCACCACGATGCTCGATGGTTTCCCGAACCGGAACGATTTGATCCGGATCGATGGACGGCGGAGCGCATCGCCGAGCGACCTAAGTTCAGTTACTTCCCGTTTGGCGCCGGAACGCGTATTTGCATCGGCGAACAGTTCGCGTGGACCGAAGCAATTTTGATGTTAGCGACGCTGGCGCAGCGGTGGGCGCCAACGTTGGTGCCAGGACACCCGGTCCGCCTTCAGCCGCGCATTACGTTGCGGCCAAAGGACGGGATGCGAATGATCCTCCACAAGCGGGCGATTACGACGTCTTTTTGAGCCTGATGACGATCACGCCGTTCAGCGCTCGCGGGTCGGTGTAAAGGGTCGATGCCGCGGCGCCCTTGAGTACGTCGATGCTCTCGATGCTGGAAGGATTGATGGCGTTCATCCGTGCTGCATCCGTGATCACGCCGTCGACCACGAGCAAGCCGTTGAACGCTTTTTTATCGTTCGCGCCGACGGTGGTTGTGGGCACCATCAATACCTTGTCGCCCTGTTTTGTGCGAATACCAACAACTAATCCTTTACTCATGCCGCCGCGCGACACGTTGATGGTCGCGATACTTTCGGACGCGATTTTCAGTGCTTCGGCGGCGTTCATGCGCGTGCCATTCACAAGGTACGTGGTCAGCGTGGTATCGAGTCCCAACGTCGCGGCACGCTTCGTCGCGCCGGCAACGTCCATGCTGCTCACTTCGGCTGAAGTCGGCAGCCTGGATTCGCAGGCGGCAAGTATGGCGAGCGAAACAATCAGCGCACTGCTGGAGCGGCGTAGTGTGAGAAAACGTGAAGGACGTGCGGTCATGGCAAGAAGTCTCCGTTCGAGGTAAGAGGCTGAGTACGAGAAAGCGGGAATACCAACGGAAAGCGCGGTGCGCCGTCCGGTTAAATCGATGAGTAGTTGACCGTACTGCCGCGGTGCAGCGCCCGCCCGCAGCACGCGGCGATCGCAATCAAGTTCAATCGCGAGTCGCAGACGTGACCACAGGTACCACATCGCGGGATGCCATGGCATGATGGCAACGCCGAGCCACGCGAGCACCAGCAGGAGCGGATCGCGTGCGTGCACATGCTGGAGTTCGTGCGCGAGGACAAGTCGTTGCTCGTCGGCACTACGCTCAAGAATCCATGCCGGGACAACAATCTCTGGCGGCGCAATTCCCATCACGGCGGGACCAGCGTTGCACGACACACGTACGCGTGTTCCATGCAATGATTGTGTCGGCCATTGTTGTCGTTGTGTGCGCAAACGCGCAAACACGCGGCGCATGAACAACAGCAGCAGCGTGCTACTCAGTAGCCACAGCCCGAGCAGCGATCGTTGCACCAACTGCGGCAGATGCGCAGCGCGTTCCGTTGTGCTGACGATTGGCGCTGCGACCACGTGTTGCACTGCTTGCCACGCTGCGCCGACGCGTGCGGTGAATGATTGTTCCGCAATTGATGCGTTCGTGGCATTGACGCTACCAACGATGGCTGCATTGACGACTACAGCAGGCCCACTGCGCATCGGCGCGACCGCACCGAGTCCGATCAACAGCGCCATCGCGCCGACCCATACCCAACGCACCGAGCGGTCCGCCGAGCGTTGGAGACAGTGCAGTGCAATGGCTGCAACAGTGATGAACGCGCCGATGATGAGGACGAATGTCATCCACGCTGCAATCATGGTGTACCCCCGTCGTCTGCAACGTCGTCACCCAATCGTTCCGCGAGCAACGCGTGCATGCGCTGCAGTTCGGAACGACTCAGCTCTTGATCGGCAACGATGTGTGCGAACATGCGTTCGGACGAGCCATGGAAGATGGCGTTGCGAATGCGGGCGAGCGCGCTGCCTCCCGCGCGTTCCGCACCGACGCGCGGATAGTATCGATAGGCACGTCCTTCGGATTCGTGGCGTACAAAATCCTTTTCCTCGAGGATTTGCAGCACCGACAGCACCGAGGTGTACGCGAGCTTCTCTCCAAGTTCGTCGCGCACTTCAGTGACAGTCGCAGAGCCATGCTTCCATAGGATGCTCATGACTTCGAGCTCGCGGGGTGGGAAGTAGAGGTCGTCCATAGGTGGGGTAGCGAGGTAGTTACTGGCTTTCCAGTAGTATATGCGCAAGCCGTTCATTCTGTCAACTTGCTTTCCAGTAGTTGCCGTCTACTTCCTAATCCCCGTCCCCTGATCCCTATCCCCAAATCCGTAGTACGAGGTAAGTTCGACGGTAACCTCGGCCCGGAGATACGCCTATGAGCACAGCGACACTGTCGGCTGCACCACTCCTACCAGCGGTGCCTGCAGCGGATCACGCGCTCGACGCTTTGTGGATGCCATTCACGTCCAACAAGGCGTTCAAGGTGGCGCCGAGAATGTTGGTGAGTGCAAAGGATATGCATTACGTGGCTGACGATGGGCGTCGCATTCTTGATGGTGCGGCGGGGCTCTGGTGTGTGAATGCTGGGCACTGCCGCGCACCGATTGTCGAGGCGGTGCAGCATGCGGTGACCACGTTGGATTTTGCGCCAGGTTTTCAGATGGGACATCCAGCGAGCTTCCAGCTTGCGACCGAGCTCGCGGCGTTGTTGCCCGCAGGATTGGATCGCGTGTTCTTTTCCAATTCAGGGTCGGAGGCGGTGGACAGCGCGCTGAAAATTGCGGCGGCGTATTGGCGCGCACGCGGTGAGCCGCAGCGCACGCGTTTTGTAGGGCGAGTGCGCAGCTACCACGGCGTTGGTTTTGGCGGGATGTCCGTTGGTGGTATCGCGACCAATCGGGATCCGTTTGCTCCGCAGCTCTTGCCGCATGTGAGTCATCTGCCCGCGACGCATGATCTTGCGCGGAACGCGTTTAGTCGCGGGCAACCGACGTACGGTGCGGAGTTCGCGGATGCATTGGCGCACGTAATCGCGGAGCACGGCGCGCACACGATTGCGGCCGTTATCGTAGAGCCGATGGCTGGATCAACCGGCGTGCTTGTTCCACCGGTGGGGTACTTGCAACGATTGCGTGCGATCTGCGACGCCCACGACATCCTCCTGATTTTCGACGAAGTAATTACCGGGTTTGGCCGTGTCGGCGCGCCCTTTGCTACCCAACGCTTTGGTGTTACGCCCGACCTGATCACACTCGCGAAAGGATTGACGAATGGCACCATCCCGATGGGCGCGACCGTCGTGCAACGTCATGTCCATGACACGGTGGTGGATGCAACAGCGCGCGGCATCGAGCTCTTCCACGGCTATACCTATTCAGGGCATCCGATCGCCTGTGCAGCAGCGCTTGCGACACTGCGGTTGTATCGCGACGAGGCACTATTCGAACGCGCGGCCGCGCTCGCACCCGTGTGGGAAACAGCGGTACATTCGCTGGCGGACGAGCCGAACGTCATTGACGTGCGCAATGTCGGACTCGTTGCTGCAATCGAAATGAGTGCACGCGATGGTGTTGTCGGCGCTCGCGGCCTTGATGTGATGAACGCGTGTTTCTGGCGCGAAAATTTGCTTGTGCGCGTCACCAGCGACACCGTGGCGTTGTCTCCGCCGTTGACTATCACCGAGGAGCAGGTTGCCGAGATCGTCGCCAAGGTGCGACGAGCGATACGCTCTATGAATTAGTCTCGAAACTGGCCCGGATAAACCGCGCACTTCGGCTGATTGCGTCGCGCGCGTCCGGCAACAGGCGGGTGAGCACGGCAAATCCGTGTGTCATTCCGGGATAGTTGTGATACTCGGTACGCACGCCGGCAGCCCTGAGCGCTGCTGCATATTTCTCGCCCTCATCATGTAGCGGATCGAACCCGGCGGTGATGACCAGTGCTGGCGGCAGATGCGATTTGTCTTCCGCAAATAGCGGGGACAGATACGGTGTTCGCCGATCAACTCCGGGTGCGGCGTATTGCCCGAGATACCACTGCACATTGGCCTTGGTGAGCATGTAGCCCGCCGCAAATTTGTTGAGCGATGGCTGAGAGAGCGTGGCGTCGAACGCGCCGTACATCATGACTTGGGCCACGATAACAGGTCCGCGTCGATCTCTCGCCATGAGTGCAACGGCCGCGGCAAGATTCCCACCCGCGCTATCACCGAACACGGCGACACGTCCCGGGATGCCGCCAAAACTTGACGCGTACGCCGAGGCCCATTGCGCAACCGCATAGCAGTCCTCGAGCGGGCCGGGGAACCGCGTTTCAGGCGCGCGCCGATAGTCAGCCGCCACCACCACACAGCGCGCGCGATTCGCGAGCGCACGACACGTGCGATCATACGAGTCGAGACCACCGACGACCCAACCGCCGCCATGAAAGTGACAAATCACGGGCAGCGGTGTCGTCGCGCACGCTGGCACATATACGCGAACATTTACGGAGATATCGGGCAACAGTGCCGTCATATTTTTCGCACTGGCCACCGTCTCTGGCGGATCCATCAGGATCGCGCCGTCGCGAATGCTTTTTTCGAAATTGTCGCGTGCTTCCACTGGCGTGAGAGCGTGCGTTTCGGGCCCGCCGCGCAGTGACAAGAATGCAAGCAACATCCGCACGCGAAAATCCGGCGCCGCTTGCGCCGTTTGGCTCTCGCTGCTCGAGCACGCCGCGAGCAGCGCCGACGTCGAAGCGACGCGAAGCACGTCCCGTCGATTCATTTCCCTCATCCCTGATCCCTTTTCCCTCGTCCCTATCACTGCAGTTGCACGTACAGCGGCACCGGCCACAAACGCAAGATCGCTTCGCGTGACGTGGAGGGATTGTCGTTGCGCGCCTTTGTAAACTGCTTCCAGCCCGCAAACTGTACGGGTTCTTTTTTCACATACGTATAGTACGAATCGCGCTTGAGCCACGGCGGTCCGAAACCATCCATGTCCATCACGATTTGCACGCGCGCATCAAGCTTGATGTCGGACGAATTCGTCACGCCTTTTTTCGTGAAGCGATGCACGACCAGGATCTTCGGCGGCAGCTTGTACTTGTCGACCAAACCTGCCAGAAAGCGCGACGCGAAGTTGATATCTGCCGCATCGTACGAGCCAATCTTCTTGCCGGGGCGCGTGCCGTCCTTCATCGAAAATTCCGGGTCGATGCCGAGATGCACATCCGGTCGTTTCAGAAATCGTTCAAGGGCCGGGAGTTCCTGCTGCACCGTACTGTGTCCGACCTGAATATCCAGGAACATGATGGCGTTCTTGCGCTTCGCCCACCCATACACTTTTTCGAGCAGCGTACTGTCCATCCGCGAGCGATACATGCCATCGCGACCAGGCGTGGGGTTTGCCACAACCGCAATAAGATGCAAGGCCGGCTGGACGGGATGCTGCGGATCGAGCTTGTTCCATTCCGCAACTTCGCGGTCTAACCGGGACAACATATCGTCCGTTTCAAACTCGCCGAGTATTCCCATGCGTTTCGATAACGGATTGCCATAGAACGCGATAATGCGCTTCGCTGGCAAGATCGATCCAGGCAACGGTGCTGGCATTTTTGGCGGCCAGAGCGAGTCGAGCGAACTGCCCATGTCGCGGAACGCCAAATGCTTTTCGCCCGCAGACGGCCCGGTTGAACCACCGAGGGATTTTTTTGTGGAGTCGCGTTTCACGGGCGCCGTCGCGTGTTTCGGCGCACGCTTCTTCACCTTCTTCGCAATGGTGTCTTGCGACTCGGCGCCGTGCGGTAGCAACAGGAGCATCGCGGCAAAAGCGCCGGAGACGACGCGGACGCGTTGAACGCGACGTGATGTTAGGAGGAGTGACATAGGGAGTAAAACAGCCAGCGTCGCGGCCTGTGGACAAGCCCAGGTATCACGGCGCTTTCGGTTTCTTCTCGTTGCGGGAAGGTTTTCCGAACTCAATCTCTCGATCAATGTGCAGCCCTAATGATCCCGTGGCCTCGGCGCGTACAACGAGCCAGCGCGTTTGTGCCACGACGTCAATGAGGCGACCGGTATTGATTTTTCCTTTGAGCCGTACGCCTTGGGTGAGCTCGCGATCCAACACTTCTTCAGCGCGGCTCCGCAACTCTTCCAGCGGTGGATCCAGTGGAAGTCGTGCTCGCTTTCGCAAGTCGGTCACCATATCCGCTTTTTTTAACCAGGCAAGTCCGCGCACCAATGCATTCGACGTCGCAACGTCAAAGTCGAGATCAGGTACCGTGAGCGTCCGGGTGAGCGTATCCAACTTTGGCGTGCCGACGAAGTATGCGTTGCCTACAATATCTCCCTTCACGCCGACGTCGAAGACGACGCGGCCATCGCCGGTGGCGTACACACGAACTTTGGCAATCTGGATGGATTGACCGAATCGCTTGATTTTCAAGCCGCCAAGTTTCTGCGTGAGGGTGGCGCTCGCGTCGTCGTAGGCCAAGAGTCCTTCCAAACGGAATCGGGCGCTGTCTCCCACCGCTCGGGCTGTTTTAGTAAACGGCGGTAGCGGCGTGAACGGCCGCGGCGGACGCGGACCGGAGACGAGAAACGGACGCGCGGTCAAGCGCACGTCTGCGACGAGCGCACTATCACGCAATGCAAGATCGCCAAGTTGAACACCTTCGGGTGCGAGGACGAGCCACAAGCTGTCCCGCATGCGGATGCTCTTGTTCAGCAAGTTGTACCAGCGCTCGATTCTCGAATGAATATCGAATGCCGCTATCCTGCGATCGAGCGGAGGAAGGCGTTCATTCAGTTGCGGTTCCAATGCTTTCACGACGCGATCGGTAACGTCGATCTTGAACATCGTCACGCGGCACTCGTCTCGCGCCGTGCTGGTGACCGGCGTGATTGAGCGAACTTTGGTGCGCGTGGCGAGCACCCATTGCTTGGTGATGTCCACGTCCAATGTGAGTATGACGCGCAGGCGCGGCGCGTCGCCCGTGGTGCCGCACGAGGCGCTGACCATTGGCGCGACCGGTGGCTTGTACCATCCACGCCCTTGATAGCTGACGGTTGTAGCAAGCGTAACGCGGTGACCGTCGAACGCCACTGAAAACGGTGTGCGTTTGGCAAAAAACGCCACTTGCTGCCGCGCGTTTCCGGGAATCGCTATGCGATGTTCGATGTCGCCGAACGTGCGCGGGACTGCGCGCTCCAACGCATCGAGCGCTGGTGCCAACGCATAGCTGATCGGCGCGTCCACGACCGAGGGCGGAAGCGGTGGCAACGCGGGCAGAATCGTCGTTGCCAAACTATTGGCGAGCGGTCGAGGCGCGATTGGCGCGAGGTCGCTGGTGCCACAGGCTGCGATGAGCAGCGACGCGCTCGCGCGCGCAACGAGCCGAATCCGGTATACTGACAGCATTTCACAATTGTACGTGTTCCACGCGATTCACACCATTGCGTGCGCCTGGCTGCACCCGCGATAGTTGCGCCGCATGCCGCTAACTTGCCGTGATGCACATCAACTTTGTAGGGCGCGTTGCAGTGGTCACGGGCGGGGCAAACGGCATCGGTCTCGTTGCGGCTCGACGGTTCGCGGAGAGCGGAGCGCGCGTCGCGATTTGGGACGCAGTGCGCGTTGCGGGCGAAGCCGCGGTGACGTCGCTTGGGGCTGATGGATTTGACGTACTGTTTATCGAGACCGATGTCACGTCGCGCGACAGCGTAGAACGGGCCGCTCTCGCAACAGTGGCGAGACTTGGCGGCATCGACATCCTGATCAACAACGCGGGCATCACGCGCGACGCACAACTCGTAAAGGTCAAGGACGGCGTGGTCAGCAGCGGCATGAGTGACACGGATTTCGATGCCGTCGTTGCGGTGAATCTCAAGGGTGTTTTTACCTGCACCCAAGTGGTCGTGCCGTATCTCATCGCCCGCGGTGGCGGTCGCATCGTCAACGCATCATCGGTCGTCGCGCTCAATGGAAATTTCGGACAAACCAACTATGTCGCGACGAAGGCAGGCGTCATTGGAATGACACGCGTGTGGTCGCGTGAACTCGGCAAGCGCGGTATCACGGTGAACGCGGTGGCACCCGGTTTTATTGCCACTGAAATGACGGCCAAGATGCCCACAAGCACATTGGAGCAGATGCAATTGCATACGCCTGTTGGACGGCTTGGGACGCCGGCAGATGTTGCATCCGCGTACTGCTTTCTCGCGTCGGATCAGGCCGCGTTTATTACGGGTGCAGTGTTGACGGTGGACGGTGGCCTCGTGATTGGCACGTAGGTTTCACGGCTTCGGCGCAGCGAACTGCATTTTCGCGAGGATCAGTGCCGCGCGCCGTGTGGCGATCAGACCCGTCGGCGACCATCGCTGCGGCGCTGGTAAAATGGCGGCCAATCTCGCCGCCTCATTTTGCGTGAGCGAGGCAGCACTCTTTCCAAAGTGCGTGCGTGCGGCTGCTTCCGCACCGAAAACGCCGTCGCCCCACTCAGCCAAATTGAGGTAGAGATCGAGAATACGCTCTTTTGACAGTAACAGTTCGAGCCACAGCGTCACGTACAGCTCCAACCCTTTACGAATAAATGACCGACCGTTCCACAGAAAAATGTTTTTCGCAACTTGCTGTGTGAGTGTCGACGCTCCGCGCAACTTGCCACCAGCCTTCTGCCGATCAAGGGCGTGTTGTATCTCGACGACATCGATGCCGTGATGCAGATAAAAACGGTCATCTTCGGATACGAGTACCGCCCGCCGCAAATTGGCCGACAAGCCCGCGCGCGATACCGCACTGTGTAGGGGCAGGATCGGATGTTTCCCTTGCACGAGGCGTTGCACCGTCCGTTGCAGCATCACGGACGTCGTCGGTGGCTGCACGACCGCTAACAGCAGAATGACGGGTACTGGAGTGAATAAAAGCACGCACAATGCAATTAGCGCGCGTTTGATGAGCCGCGTTTTGCTCACGGCTCGCGCAAATGTAGCGGCGTGTCTGGCGGCTGTCGGCGCCACCGTCGATGCTGCCAAAAGTACTGGTCGGGGAAACGTCGCACGTACCGCTCGAGCTGTTGCGTGTACGCGAGCACAATCCCGTCGATGTCCGTTTCTCGATCACCAGTAATGACCGTCGGTACGGGCTCCAGCAACAACGCATAGCGCCCGCTGGGCATACGCACCGAGACGACGAATACCAAAGGCACGCCAAGTCGCAAGGCAAATACTGCGGGGCCACGCGGTGTCTTTGCGGGGCGGCCAAAGAACGGCACGAATGTACTGGCCAAACCAAGCGCATCGTGATCGCTGACCATTGCGATAGTACGCCCCTGCTTGAGTGCGCGCGGCGATTGACGAACGGCGTCGGCATCGTGAATGACTTCCATGCCGATGTCGCGGCGCGTACGTCGTACATACGCGTCCATCAATGGGTTGGCCATGCCGCGCGTCACGGCGTCAAAGGGCACGCCGCGTGCGGCAATGTAGGCGCCACCGAGCTCCCAATTCCCAAGGTGCCCAGTCACGAAGATCACGCCCTTGCCTAACGCGTTCGCCGTTTCCCAGTGCTCCCAGCCGTCAACGCGTTCAAAACGATCAAGCACGCCCTGTCGCGGTGTGCCAGGTAACACCGACGTCTCGATAAACGTGCGGCCGAGGCTTTCGTAGGATCGTCGCGCGACGTCGTGCACTTGCTCGCGTGAGTACTCTGGAAATGCAGCGGCGATTTGTCGCTCGGTTACACCGCGCCGAATACCGAACGGCCGATAGGCGAGTGCGCCGAGTGATGCGCCAATGTTGCTGGCGGTGCGCCAACTCACCGTCCGCAATGCCGCCACGGCCGCGAGTGTGGCAGCGTATTCGATGCGGTGCGTCAGAGTTGGGTGTTGTGCGTCGTCGGCCATGGCTAGAAGAAGTAGTCGAGGCCAACGTCGCCGTCCATGCTCTGAAGGAAGTGGTAGATACGACAAACGCCGCGTCGATCGAATGATCAACGCGGCGTTCGCAGACTCATCGGGCGAGCACGAGGGCTCGCGGCAATGAATCAATTCGTGAGCATTATCAAAACGCGACGGTTGGTGGCGCGACCGTTGTCCGACGTGTTCGGCGCAATGGGATCCTTCTTACCCTGCGTACGAGCAACGATGCGGGACTCGGCGACGCCCTTGGAGACGAGATAGGCCTTGGCCTGATCTGCGCGATCCTGTCCAAGCTTCTCGTTGTAGCGCTCACTACCAATGGCGTCCGTGTTACCCGTAACGGTCATGGTGCGTGAGGCATTGGTCGGATCGACGAACGATTCGGCAATCTTGTCGAGAATGACCTTCGCTTCCGGCGTGATGTCGCTCTTGTTGAACGCAAAATTCACGGCACCGATGACAATTGGTGCTGGGGACTTTGCATTGATACGAACGGTATCGATGCGCGTGACATAAATCGTGTCATGCTGCATACGGCCCGCGGTCGTGATCGTGACCGTGTCATGCTTGGTCACGCGATCACGTGTGAAGAATGAAAGACTGAGGCCCGCTTGCGCTCCAAGATTGACGCCCGTGGCGCGCGCGTACGGCTTCGTGTTCTGGTTGGCGGGCAGGATGTACGTGCCAGTTCCTTCGACGCGTGCGGACAGACGATCATTGATCAGGAAGCGGAGACCAACGAGACCCGATGGGCCACCACCGCGCGGTGCGACGATACGAACGCGGCCGTACGAATCGTAGGAGTATCCTCCGCCAATGAGCAGCTTGACGCGGTCCGACAGCGGCGCATTGTACGTGAGGCGATACGACCACAACGCGTCCGACACTCTATTCAGCGTGTCGTAGCCAACGTTTCCCGTGCGCGGCTTGTTCACCTTCACATCAGCGTAGCTGATCTCCATTTCAGCCAGCCAGTTTTTCCAAATGTAGATGCCGGCGCGACCGCCGCCGCCAGCGGCGGACTTGAGTTCAAGCGTATCGGCGAACTTCGTGAAGCGGCCGAAGCCACCTACTTCAATCGCGCCCTGACGTTGTGCGAACACAGTGGCGGGAAGAGCAAGTGCAAATGACGCGCTTAAAACAAACTTTGTCAGGGTACGCATAAACCTCTCGAATGGGTAATCTGAAGTGAGCGGCCGAAGCGGAAAGCGTTGTTGCTGCCCGTCACACCGTGACGTTCCGACCTAGTAGGTTTGCTCGATAGTGAACATATGCAGTTGTCCCCCCAGAGCAAGAGTGGAGCGTCTCACACGCGTATCACACACTTGTTATCCGTTGATACCACAAACAGTGTCTTGCTTTCGAGGCCATGCGGGTACTGAGCGACAGACGATCCATTTCACCCGATCGCCACAGTGGCACGCAGCCATGCGGCTGCGAAATGCGGCGTTTGTGTCCGGACCCGTCCATGTTACGACCAGCGAAGCAGCGTTGTGGCAAGAACTCGGCCACGTGGGTGTCGTGTGGCTGACGTGACTCCGCCGTATGGCGTCGACGCTCGCCGCGGGCAGCGAATGGCTCAAGTGGGCCTTGTCGTGAATGCCCTGTTGACGGTGCTGAAGCTGGTGGCCGGTTTGTTGGGCAACGCCTACGCGCTCGTGGCTGATGCAATCGAGAGTGGCACGGACATGATTGGATCGATCGTGGTGCTGAGTGGGTTGCGCATTGCCAGCCGTCATCCGGATGAGCGATACCCGTTTGGGTATGGTCGTGCAGAACCCTTGGCCGCAGCGACGGTCGCGGCGTTGATGCTCGGCGCGGCTATTGGCATCTCGATCGAGGCGATTTCGGAGATTCGAACACCACACCATGCGCCGGCCGCGTGGACGTTGGCTGTACTGGCCGGCGTGATTGTGGTCAAAGAGGTCTTGGCGAAACGGGTATTGTCGGCGAGTGCGGAATCGGGCAGTATGGTGGTGAAGGCGGATGCGTGGCATCATCGCGCGGATGCGATTACGTCGGGCGCCGCGTTTATCGGCATCAGCATTGCACTCATCGGTGGGCCTGGATGGGAGGCGGCTGACGATTGGGCGGCGTTGGTGGCGGCCGGCGTGATCTGCGTGAATGGCGGGTTGCTTTTGCGCACGGCTTTCGCGGATCTGATGGATCGTGCACCGGAACCGACGTTGTTGGCGAGCGTACGTGACGCGGCGCTGGCGACGGTCGGCGTGCGCGCGATTGAAAAGTTGAAGGTGCGTCGTTCGGGCACCGCGTTGTACGTGGACATTCACGTGCAGGCGGATCCTGCGCTTTCGTTGCATGATGCACACATTCTTTCTGGGTGCGTTAAAACAGCCATTCGTCAACGTGTGCCGACTGCGGTTGGCGTGTTGATCCACATGGAACCGTACGAACCGACGGGGATTTTGTGAACATTGCACCAGAATTTTTACGGTTGGAAAGAGCCGCCAGTGAAGCGCTGTTGCGCGCGCATCACGTGGGCCGTTTGGCGTACAGTTTTCGGAATCGCGTGGACATCGAGCCAATTCACTTCGTGTTTTGCGACGGGTGGTTGTATGGGCGCACGCAGCGCGGCACCAAGGTGAACATTCTGGCGCACGAACCGTGGGTGGCGTTTGAAGTTGATGAAGTGGATGGGCTTTTCGATTGGCGCAGCGTTGTCGTGCACGGTCGCATTGAATTTCCGGATCCAGAGGGGTCGCCGTTGGAGCGCGCGCAACACGAACGAGCGGTAGCGGCCTTCCGTACACTCTTGCCGGATGCGTTCACGGCGTTGGATCCCACGCCGTCGCGCGATTTGGTCTTTGCCATTTCCGTCCAAGAACTCACGGGACGCGCGGCGCAGACCGTACCGTTTGTGCCAGCGGAGCGCGCATGAGCGATGAAACGCTTGAATCTGGTGGCGCGGCTGCCGCTCATGGGGCAGGGCTCAAGCATCTGCGGTTGGAGCGCGTGCATCGCGACGAAAAAATCAAGCTTGGT
>JAYTTR010000529.1:0-3838 GCA_043744935.1 Gemmatimonadaceae bacterium | reverse complement strand
GGGAGCTGCCGACGCCCCCGACAATGATGCTGACCCGGACGGATGGCCATACTGGAAACCGTTCAGGATTCCGCGGTAGCACTTTCCTCGACCTCGCGTACCGCACGGTGCGCGGGGTTTTGGGATAGAGTTCTCAGCCGTTGCGGTCACCCAGATATCGTTTACTCGATTGGTGCCAAAGGTATTCAATCGACCAGTGTTGAACGGAATGAGCATCGGCTCGTCGGCAGCACGTTGATACGAATGGTCTCGAGAAGAATCATGCGTCAAGCGACGGGCACGACTGGCGATGTGCCAGCGCGCGCCCGTCGCTTGTCCTGATCAGGCAGCTGCCGCTCGGCGGGATACCAGTGGCATCACCTGTTCGGCGATGCGTTCCATCTCTTCCAACTGCGGACTGCATTGTAGAAGCAACAGTCCCACGCCCGCGGCTTCAAACTCCCGAATGCGATCGGCCACCTGCTCTGGTGTCCCAACAAGTCCTGCGCGCAGGCCGCGATTCGACACCGAATAGTCCTGCAACGAAAGTGTTTGCTCGAGCTGCGTATTCGCGATCCAGTCTTGATAGTTGTGAAAGCCCGGTGATCCTGATTGCACGTTCGTAATGCGCGCGAGTTCACGGTGCGCGGCGGCCTCCGTATCGCGCACGATCGCATACGCGGCCATACCAAACTGCATCGGACGTTGCCCCGTCTTCTCGCGACGCACGCGCAGATCCGCCACTTTTGCGGCAACGCGATCCGGTGGATCGCCGTGCATCACGTACGCATCGCATTGGCCCGCGATGAGCGACTTCGCCGTTTCCGATTCGCCACCCGCGTAAATCACCGGGTGCGGCCGACCGCGGAGAGAAATTGGCTTCGGTGCGACCAGAAGTTCGTCCACCTCGTAGTACGTGCCCTTGAACGTAAACGAGGGTTCTCGCCACGCCCCGTGGACCACGTCCAGCCACTCGGCGGTCCGTGCGTACCGATCGTCATGCACGTCAAAGGTGCTGCCGTAGCGACGCGCCTCGTCTTTCCACCACGACGATACCACGTTGAGTGACAGTCGACCATTGCTGATACGATCGATGTTGGCCGCTTGCTTGGCGAGCGTTGCGGGATGGTGAAACGTGGGCCGCACCGCAACCATAAGTTCGATACGAGTTGTCACGGCCGCGAGCGCAGCAGCCGTCGACCATGCATCGAGTGCTGGTGCCTCGATGCCTTTGATGTCATTCAAAAATAATTCGGCGATGAGTGTGAGGTCGTAGCCGAGTTCCTCGCTGCGCTGCACCAACCGTTTGACGTACGGCCACGTCGCATCCATTCCCTCGTCGGGAATATTGCGCAACCATCCGCCAAATACCGGAAGCCAGTATCCAAAACGCATCAGGCCGCCAACGCTGCGGATGATGAGGTCGCGACGCCATTCGCGTCCGCGACGCGTTGCTCGAGATAGTCGACCAGCTTGACCCACGGATCAAACCCAATGACGTTCGGTGCGTCGGCAACAAAATTCGAGAGCGCGTTGATGTCGTAAAAATAGTGCTGGCCATCACGATCGTCGACGAGATATTCGATGCCGCCAACATCGATACCGCACACCTGCGAAATACGCTCGACTTGCGCGATGATCTCGGCAGCAGGATGCGCCACTTCCACACGCATACCGGATTTCGGCGCGTCAATCGCGCACGCACCGCGCACGAGTTCAACGCCGTGCGTGGTCTGACAGGCGTCGGCCGGGCAGAGATCAAACGAATCGGCGGGTGGAAAGACATTGATCGCGTAAAGAAACTTTCCGCCTAACGTTTCGACGCGCGTGATGTGTCCGTCACGCAACGGTGCAGACTCCTGGACCAGTGCAGTGCCGTCAACGCCAAGGTCGATCGTTCCATTTGCAATCGCGTCCGCCAATTCCTCTCGCGTGTTGTACCGCGTGATGCCAGCACCGCTTCCGCCAACGTTTGCTTTCACGAGCACCGGGTAGCGCAGGTCGGACGCTGCGGCCAGTGCGCGGGCCGGGTGATTGATGACGCGTGTGCGTGGTGACGGAAAACCGAGTCCGCGAAGCACATCCGCTTGCGTGGCTTTCGAAAGCTCATTTGCATAGGCGTGTGCACCGTTGACGACCGGCACGCCAAGACGTTCGAGATGCCGCAGCCAATGCAACGTGTAGAACGTGGTTTGTGCGTGACCACGGAGGTACGCCGACGGACTCGCACGATTGAACACGAGCGACCACGGCGTGCTGGCCTCGGTCGGATCGAATGTGTGCGCAGCGGCGTCGAGTTTGTCGAACGGAATGCCGCGCTTGTCGAGTTCGGTGAAGAGCGGGCGAAACCAGTCGGGATGTTCGTGGTACACGGCGATCGGTCGGCGAGACATGTGCGTGCTCCAGTAGCGGTAGCGCCGTCCGTGTACGACAAAGCCCGGCAATGAAAGCCGCCGGGCGTTCGCGTTTTAGCTCGTTGTTTTACCTGGCGGCAAGAGGCGGCAAAAGACCAGGGCAGGCAGTTGTCTCAGTAGTGTACTAAGTGCGCTTTCGAGTGTCAACCATCAAGTTTCTGGTGTGGGTTTCCTCAACGCGGATTCGCTACTGTGTCTCATGCACTTGGACGATTGTTCTCGATGGTGGCGCTGGCCGGCTTGTTTGGCTGTCGCACCGGAGTAGCCGCGCAATCGGCGTCATCGTCGGCGAAGGCGAGTATCGCACCGGATTGGAGTGCGGTGGAACGCGCGCTCGGTCGCAAGGGCACCATGAATCCCGGCGATGTGCTCAAGTTCGGATTTCCACGTGGCGATTTGCACGTGACCGTGCGTGGTGTCGCGATCAAACCGACGCTCGCGCTCGGATCGTGGGTGGCCTTCAAGTCGATGGGCACGGTCACGATGGCGATGGGTGATCTCGTGCTTACCGAGGACGAAGTGGAGCCGGTGATGCGCGCATTGCAACGCAGTGGCATCGAACAAACGGCGCTACACAATCACGTCCTTGGCGAAACGCCGCGTGTGATGTACATGCATATCAGTGCGAGTGGTGATGGGACAACAATTGCGACGTCGATTCACGCTGCGCTGGAACTCACAAAAACGCCACTCATCGCCGCTGTGGCACCCGCAGTACCAGTAGCGCTTGACCTTGATACCGTTGCTATTGCGGCGGCGCTTGGCGCGACGGGTAAAGGCAACGGCGGTGTGTATCAAGTTGCGATTGCGCGGCGCGAAACGATACGCGAAAACGGTATGGACATTCCGGCGTCAATGGGACTCGCGACCGCCATCAATTTTCAGTCAACGGGCAGTGGGAAAGCCGCGATCACCGGAGACTTCGTGTTACTCGGCAACGAAGTGAATCCCGTGATGCGCGCGTTGCGAAGTAGCGGCATTGATGTGACGGCGGTGCATAGTCACATGATTGGTGAGGAGCCGAGATTGTACTTCATGCATTTTTGGGCAGACGCTGATGCTGTGACATTGGCGAAGGGACTGCGGAAGGCGCTCGACGAGACGACGAGTGTGCGGAAGTAGATGGGTGACGCGTAGTATTCGGTTAATTTGCAGTTATACGATAGCGCTTGTCTGTCATCAGTTGATCAACGAGCAGACGCGATGTTGGCACTTTGCTGGTGACCACATCCCAAACGATTTTCAAGTCGATCACATCGTATCCGTAATCAATTGATTGCGAAGAATGCACAACGGATCATCCCCGCGCCCGGCACGCACTTAGTCGCGTTCGGTGGCTCGGATCATCTCCGCGCGCGCGGGGAACGCAAGCTCCTTAGGTATACACACTGGGCGTCGATCGGATCATCCGCGCGCAGCACTGGCAGTCATCGTAGCCCGGATCA
>JAYTTR010000528.1:0-3854 GCA_043744935.1 Gemmatimonadaceae bacterium | reverse complement strand
TCGAGTCGATTGAAGCGATGGAAGATGCGATCGAGAGTTACGAAGGAAGCATGCTGATCGTGAGCCACGACCGTGCAGTGCTGCGCGGTGTGGCTACGCAGGTGTGGGAAGTGCGCGATCAAAAACTGCTCGTTTTCCCGGGCACCTTTGTTGAGTGGGAAGAGGCGAGAGCCGAGGCCAAAGTAAAAGCAGAGCGCGATGCGCGCGAGATCAGCGCGCGTGAGGCGGAACGCAATGTGAAGGCCCGGGCGCAAGCCAATGCCAGCGCGAATGCAAATGCGCGCGCCTCGAAACAGTCGACGGCCGCGCATGCGACAAAAGGTGGATCTGGAAAGCAGATGCACGCCGGGCCGTCTGGTGGCAAGCACGCAAAAATTGTCGATGTTGATGCACGAAAGACTGCGCGTCTCGTAGAAAAAGCGTTGGCAGATGCCGAACTTCGTGTAGCAGTGCTAGAGGGTCGAATCGCGGATCTGACGCGGTCGCTCGAGGATATGACGCTGTACGACACACCTCATGGTGTGCAGCGCGCGCAGGATCTCGGTCGCGAGCTGGATGAAGCGAAAGACGCATTGGATGAAGCGGTGTTTGAATGGACCGCAGCAGCCGAGCGTGCGCAGCCAAACGTTAAATCTCACTTGTGATGCTGCTTACCCGGCGCATCGTTGCAATCGCACTCGCGTACAGCGTCATCGTCGTCGCACCGTCACAGGCGCATGCGCAGGACGTTCGTGCGATCGTGATCGCGCCAGATTCTACGGGTGTTCTTTTGCGTCGCGCCTTGTCGGACTTACTCGCCGACGCGAGTCGTCGTAACGCGTTGCCCATCGAATTGCAGTCGTACAAGTCACGCGTGGAAACAGAAATTGCGGTGATATTGAAGCGCGAAGAAGGTACCGAAGCCGTTGGTGCGGTTGAACAAGTGGCAACCGCGCTCCGGTGGACGCGCACCGGTGTGTATGACCAGCATGTCGTTGGCTATCGCGCCCAGCAGTCGGGCGCCAACTTCTCCATGCTCAGCGCGTTTCAAACCGGGTGGTTGACGCCCTCATTGTACGGCAATCGATTGCGAGTTGTTCGTCGCGGTCGCACGGCCGATGCGTCGAGTGGCGCGCCGAGTGGCGTTCGTGGTGATGGCAGTGATACCCTGCCGGCCGTGCACCCGCTCGCCGTTGATCGCGATTTGTACTATCGCTACACCGGGGGCGACACGGTGGTCACGATGCGTGTTGGTGATCGCGCGATCCCGATCGTGCATGTGCGCGTACAACCGCGCGCCGATGTGAAGGCACGCGTACTGTTGTTTGATGGCGAGCTTGATCTGGACGCGTCGCGCGGTGCGCTCGTGCGCATGCGCGGCACGTTTGTGCGGATGAATACGAAACATGGGTCACTCGGCGGAGCGATGTTTGACGCCATCGCGTTCATCGAATACGAAAACGCCGAGCGCATGGGTATGTATTGGTTGCCCGCGCGTCAGCGCATCGAATTGCAAGTTACCGCGCCGTTCATTGGTGACGGTCGGGCAGTTGTTCGTATTGTGTCGCGCTTCGCCGACATGCAGGTGAACGACACGGTGCTTGATGCGCGTTCACTGGCGATCGCGGATTCGCTGCGCGGGCGCACCCGTCGTCGATTGACATTTGCGACGGCCGATTCACTTTCACGTTTTGGCGCGTGGCGTTCGGACATTGGCGCGGTCACTGCGAACATGCATGCGGATGATTTCGATGATATTGGACCCGATCGTTGGCGCGTGACGGGACGTCCCCGTTTTGATGTAACGGCACCGCGCGCGTCGGACGTTTTTCATTTCAATCGTGTGGAAGGCGTGTACACGGGCCTGGGCGTAAAAATCGCACTGCGTGATGTGGCGCCCGGTGTTGTGGTACGCGCGAATGCTGGATGGGCGTGGAACGAAGGCACTGCGCGCGGACGCGTGTCGGTTGAGCGCACACGTGGTGTGTGGACGACCGAATTGCGCAGCGGTCGTTCGCTCGACAACACGAATGATTTTCGCGTTCCGTTTGATTCTGGTTCGTCCGTCGGCGCGCTTTTCAGCTCTGTGGATCCGTACGACTACGTTGACCGTCGTAGTGTCACGTTCGGCGTGGTACGCCGTGTGGCGGCGCGCACGTTGCTGCTCCGTGTTGAAGCGGGATATGCCGATGATCGGTATCGACCGGCCACGTATGCGCGCAGTCCGCTTGGCGGGGACGCGTTCCGCCCTAATCGCGGCGTTGATGAAGGTGGCTACGTGCGCACGGCGGCACTCGTGGAGTGGCATCCTGACGTGAGCGCGGAGTTTGTGCGACCAGGTGTAAGCGCGCGCGCATCGTACGAGCGCGGTGATGGTACACTCAACTGGCAACGGATCGAAGGACGTGTCGTTGCGCGCAAACCGTTTGGACCCTTTGTCGCGATAGCGCGATCCGATGTTGGCGTGCTGTTGGGCAACACACCACCGGCACAACAACTCTTCGAGATTGGCAGGCAGCAGAGTTTGCCTGGCTATCTCGACAAGGAATTTGCCGGCACGCGTGCAGCAGTTTTGCGTGGGCAACTCGCGTACACGAGTCCGTGGTTGCGTCAGCCCATTCGCGTGCGGCGTTTTTTTCTTCCGGCGATCGCTCCCGGATTGAGCGTTGGATTGCAATCCGGCTGGACAGAAATTCCCGATGCGGCAGCGCGCGCGGCGGTTCGACGGCTTGGCGTGTTACCTGATAGTGCCGGTATTCTTACGCCAGTCTCACGTGCAACCGGCCGCGCGCGTGCGAGTGCGACGGCGGGTTTGCGATTCTTTTCTGGTGGCCTCTTTGTTGGTGCAACACGCGCGGTCGATCACTCGGCACCGTGGCGCGCGCTTGTTACGGTTGGACAACAGTGGTGACGCGCACCGATTGACCCTGCGCGGAATGATTCGCATCCGTCACCGCACCACACGTCGGGCAGTATTGGAAAAATGCGTTTTTCGTTGTGCCGCAGGATGCGCACACGTCGAACAAACGCAATCCACAGAAGACGCAGAACGTGGTGGTGCTTCCCGGTGATGCGGCAATTTGACGTTCGCATCCCGGGCATTGGTGCGCGGCCATTTTTTTCAGCGCGTCTTCAAACGCCAGTGAATCACGACGATCGCGCTCGGATTGCTGCTCGCTGACACGTCGCTGCGCGAGATAGTGGCGCATGGACTTTACGGCGTAGCGCGCGGTTACCGCAGTGAGCACGATGCCAACGGCGTAGCGTACGTATCCGCCGTAGCTCGGTAAATAGGGCACGAGCTCAACAAAAAACGCGAAGACGGCAAATAGGACAAAGCCGCGCGCGAGTGGCCAGTATTCACTCTTACGTTTGCGTGCCACAAGCCAGCCGGCCACAAGCAGCAGTGGCAATGTGATCGCGAGGCGAAGACCAAAGACACCGAGCTCTTGCCGGAAAAGGGCGCGTTGAAATTGCGATTCGACGGCCGCACTGCGTTCGGCGTCGCCCGCATCTTCTACTTGTAGCGCCTGTGATGCGAGCAATTGACTGCCATCAAGCCGTTCGACCGAACGCTGTGCATTTCGCGCGGTCGCGCCCAATGTATCGAGCAAACGCGTGCGACGTAGCACTTCCGGATCCTGGCGCGTATCCGTCGTTGCCGTACGCGTTGCAATCCACGCATCAAATTCCGCACGCGCTGATGTGTAGGAATTTTGTGCGGCCGTGGTCACAAGCCGTTCACGGTCTTGTTCGGCGGTGCCATCCTGTTGCAGGTGGCGCAGCGAATCACGTCGCACGCGGGCCGACGCGACTTGCGCCGGATTCATGAGCTGTTCGCGCGTCAGCGTTTGCGGTACACCAGGCAGGTCCGC
>JAYTTR010000527.1:0-3864 GCA_043744935.1 Gemmatimonadaceae bacterium | reverse complement strand
CCGACACCATCGCGAAGAAGATCGTCATCGTGGCACAGACAATGAGCGTTTGCCATTCGGGCCAGCCAAGTACAACGTTGCCGATTTTTACCGCGGCTAAGTTGACGGTCGCCATGATGACGCAGTTGAAAAACAATCCGAGATAAATCGCGCGAAACCCACGTACAAACGTGGCTGCTTTGCCCGAATAGCGGCGCTCGTAGAACTCAAGATCTGTGACAACGCCTGATCGACGCCACAATCGCGCGTAGAAAAAAACCGTCAGCATGCCCGTCAGCAAAAACGACCACCAGACCCAGTTTTGCGAGACACCTTTTTCGCGAACGATGTTGGTCACGAAATTTGGTGTATCGGTACTGAACGTGGTGGCGACCATCGAAATACCAACCAGCCACCACGGCGCGGCGCGGCCCGACGTGAAAAACTCGGTCGTGCTCGAGCCCGCCCGCTTATAAAAGAAGAGTGCAGGGAGAAACGAAATCAGGATCGAGAAGGCAATGATGCCGAGGTCGATTGGTGCAAGATGCATAGAGGGCGACGAGCGTCGGGGGCGGGGAGTACGCGAGAGTGCGCTTGCGGTAAGTAGCACATCCGTCACAGCGCACGCCAGCAGTAGAACGACTGTTCGTGCCGAAACTACAAACTGGACCGCCGTGGCATCGCGCAGTGCGGGCACCACCGCTCTTGGAGCCAGCGATTGTACGAACACGTCTATCCACGTCGTACGCACCAAGCAGCGACGAGGCGAACGGTCCAGCCAGGAAGTTCCCGACGTCCATCGCACGTAGGCCAGTGATTGGATGTGTCGGCTCCGCCGCTAGCTGCACATTGCTGGTCAACGCAAAATTTCCGCTGAAGGTGCGTTGCGCCGCTCGCGGGCGCTTGCAGCGTAGTAACTTGGTTTTTGCTGCGAAATCGTCGACACGTTGACCGCTCCGAGCCAAGCTATGCATCAAACTGAAGACGATGTGCGCGACTGGGCAGGACGCGCCGGGCAGCTCATCGACGACGTGGGTCCGACGCCGGCGGCGGGTGCGGCCATCATGTTCGATTCCGATATTGCCGTCGCCTTTCGTAATGATCGCGACCCGTTGTTTGACCTTCCCTCGTTTCGTTCAGTGGTGCAAACGGATGCGTGTACCGTCACGCTTGAAGCACACGCACCGGACCGCAGTATCACATGGTCCGCCATTGCCACACTCGTCGTCGTGAACGCGAATTCTATGGCTTCGCATCCAATGCTCCCCGCGTGAGTCAGCACCCTACAACACCGAACCCGCCGCCGCCTGTCTCTGACGATGGGACGACGGTCACGTCGCGCAAGCGCGAAGAGCAGTTGCGCTATGTGCTGGATGCGACCGGGGCTGGGGTGTTCGACATTGAGTTGGACACGGGCCTTTGGTATCTCACACCAAATATTGGCGTGATATTCGGATACGGGGCGGCGCACCTTGCTGCGCATTGGTCAGAGTACCGCGACCGTATCCATCCCGATGACAGGCAGGCGTTGCGCGAGACGAGTGTCGCAGCGCGTATCGCGCGTCGTCCATTGCTAGTGGATTGTCGCATCGTCCGATTGGATGGCACGGAAGGATGGATCCGCATTCACGCCGATATACAGGAGAACGAACACACCGGCGCTCGGCGTGCGATCGGTGTTGTATTGGATATCACGGTAGAGCGGCAGGCCGCGGCTGCGTTGAAGCAAAGCGAACAGCAGCTGAACGACGCGCAGCGTATCGCAGGCATAGGGAGCTGGTCATGGTGCATTGCTAGCAATACCGTCACGTGGTCGGACGAAATGTTTCGCATCATGGGTATTGCGACCGATGCAGTCCCGTCATTCGACCTCGTGCTCGCATCAGCGATTGACGATGCGCATCGCGAGCAGTTCGCTGCCTTGTTGCAGCAGGCCCTCGCTGGCGAGTCGAGTTTCGATTTCGAGATGCCGATGCGACGAGCGGACGGAGCAATTCGCGTCTTGCATACGCGAGGCGAAGTGGAGCGCGACCGGAAAATGATCGCGTGCATGATGACTGGCACGGCGGAAGATGTGACCGAACGACGACAATCGGAGGAGGCGTTGCGTCGATCGGAGCGCGAGTTGGAGCGCGCACAACAGCGGGCTCGTATCGGTAGTTTGGTTTGCTCGTTGGACAGCGGTGAACTGTGGTGGTCGAATACTACGCGCGCGATTCTCGAGTTCGGGCCCGACGAAGTGCCGACGCTCGAAGCCGCATTGTCGCGCTTCGACTCGGTTGCCGGTCTACGGTACATGGAGGCCGTTCAGCGAGCGATCGAGACCGGCGAAGCATACGAAGTAGAGGCCGAGACGTTGTTGCCGAGCGGTCGTCAGTTGGCGATTCGCATGTCGGGCGAGGTGGATCGCGACGACGCTGGTCGGCCCATCTCCGTGCACGGCCTGATTGCCGATATCACCGTGCAGCGCTCGCAAGAGCAGGCACTTCGCGAGAGCGAAGAACGATTTCGTACGCTGTGGGACGCGTCGCCGATTGGTATTCGGCTCACTGATGCGCGTGGTGCGTCGATCTACGCGAATCCGCGGTTGCTCGAACTGTTTGAGTGCACACTTGAAGAATTTCTTGCCGAGCGCTGGCGGGAGCGCGTGCATCTTGAAGATCGCGCACGCATCATGTTGGCGGGTGTACAAGCGGTGAACAGCGAGAGCGATGCCCGTGCTGAGTTTCGGCTATTGTGCGCAGGCGGACGGGTGCGATACTTGCGCGCGACCGTCGCGGCCGTGCGCACACCGGATGGACGATTTTCGGGGCATGTTGGTGCGATCGAAGACATCACGCAAGAATCCGAGGCGGCGTCCGAGCGTGAGCAGATTGAAAACCAGTTGCGGCAAACGCAGAAACTGGAGTCGTTGGGCGTCCTTGCAGGCGGCATCGCGCACGATTTCAACAACTTGCTGGTTGGTGTGCTCACGAACGCGAGCATGGCGCTGTTGGACCTACCAACGGCCTCGCCGGCACGCGAAACGGTCCTCAACATTGAGCGCGCGGCGCAACGTGCCGCAGATCTCACGCGCCAGCTGTTAGCGTACTCAGGCAAAGGGCGTTTTATCATTGAGTCCGTCTCGCTGTCCGACTTGGCGGCGGAGATGTTGCAACTCTTGAAAACGGTAGTGTCGAAACGCGCGACGCTGACGCTCGACCTGTGTGACGGGTTGCCGATGGTCAAAGGTGATGCGACGCAGTTACGGCAGATCCTCATGAACCTGATTACGAATGCGTCTGACAGTTTGAACGAACGCAATGGTGAGATTTTGCTGCGAACTCGGGTGGCGAATGTCGAACGCGCCGCTCCCTCCGCGACCATGTTTGGCGGGCCGTTAGTCCCCGGTCCGTACATCGTCGTCGACGTGATCGACAGTGGGTCGGGTATGACCGATGAAACACTACAACGAATTTTTGATCCCTTTTACACCACAAAATTTACTGGACGCGGACTTGGACTTGCAGCAACGCTTGGCATCGTGCGCGGGCACGGCGGCGCGGTGGAAGTCACGAGCACGGTTGGCGTGGGCACCACATTCTCGTTGTATTTTCCGCCGAGCGATGGAGTTCGACGCGAAACGCCGCCGGCCGCTGTTTCAACGCTGGACGGATACGGAACCATTCTGGTGGTTGACGACGATGCGGGTGTGCGCTCGGTCGCGCGATCGTTGCTGGTGCGGCGTGGGTTCACCGTGATGCTCGCGGAGAATGGCCGCGAAGCGGTGGAGCTCTTTGCGCAGCATCACGCGGACATCCGCGCGGTGTTGCTGGATCTAACGATGCCGGTGATGGACGGCGAGGACGCACTTCGGGAATTGCGCAAGACGGATATTTCGGTGCC
>JAYTTR010000526.1:0-3865 GCA_043744935.1 Gemmatimonadaceae bacterium | reverse complement strand
TGGTCAGCGTGCACGGTCAGCACGATTCGCGTCAGTTGCTCGACGGAGATCATCAACGTGCACTGCTTGACGCTTTTGTCGGTGCGCAAGAACAGGTTACGCTCGTTGCGTTGACGTTTGAGCGAGTGGCTGCGCTGCGAGCGCGCGAGCGCGCATTAGATGCGCGCCGAATCGATGCGGGTAAACGTGCAGACTATTTGCGATTCATAGCGCATGAAATTGAGAGCGCGCAACTAGTACTCGGTGAAGACGAGGCGCTTGATGCCGAAATCCGACGACTCGCCAATGCAGAAGAACTACGGTCCCTCGGCGCGCAGGCAGCCGGTGCGATTGCGGGTGATGAGCACGCGGCGCTCGGGCAGCTTGCACTTGTGCGGCGGATACTGCTACAACTTGTACGCATCGATCCCGCAACATCGCGGTGGCAGTCGACGTTCGACAGCGCCGTTTATGCGCTTGACGAACTTGCGCGTGAGCTTGAAGAGTACGCGGATTCTATTGCTGCCGACCCGCTGCAATTGCGCAGGCTCGAAACGCGTCGTGATGTGCTGCACTCGTTGCTGCGAAAGCACGGACCGACGATCGCCGATGTGCTGCTCACCGGGCGGGAGGCGCGCGAAGAATTGGATCTTGTTGATGGTGGCGCGCCGGACATTCACGCCATCGTGAGTGCACGCGCGACGGCCGATGGCGAGCTCGTGGAAGCGGTTGCCGCGCTCACACGCATGCGTCATTCTGGAGCGCTACAGTTAGGCACAGCGGTAACGGCACTGTTACCCGAACTTGGTATGCCGGACGGAACGTTCAGCGTATCGCTTGTTGCGCTTGATCACGTTGTCGCGTACGGAGCAGAGCAGGTGATCTTTCTGAGCACATTGAATGCCGGCAGTGACGTGCGGCCGCTGCAACGGATCGCATCAGGAGGCGAGCTGGCGCGTATCTTGTTAGCACTGAGCACCGTGTTGGCAAGACTCCAGGACGTGCCAACACTCGTTTTCGACGAGGTCGATGCCGGTGTTGGCGGTGCGGTGGCGTGGCAAGTCGGCGCTCTGATGCGTCGTGTCGCCGGACATCATCAAGTGCTCGCCATTTCGCATCTCGCGCAAATCGCAGCGTGCGCTCATCATCACGTGGTGGTGCGCAAAGGTGCAGTTGGAACCGTCACTACAGCCGACACCACAGTCGTGACAGACGACGATCGTGTCGTAGAAATTGCCCGTATGCTTGGCGGTGATGCCGACCGCGAAGTGAGCCGCGCGCATGCGCGAGAGCTGCTCGCGCGTGGACTGAGCGACGAGGCGACGTCGCCCACGACGATCACGCCCAAGTTGACGAAGAAGCAACGAGCGACCACGTAATGCGTTGCTCGTTTATCGTCGAACGAAACCCGTAAAGACGCGTAGCTCGAGGCGATCTGTAGAGACTGCGGGCACAACACCGCCAGATCCGCTGACCGGCTCGACATGCACGAATCGTACTTCCACTGGATAGCGCGAACGTCCACGCGCGTAGCTGCTCAACGACGAATATGTCAAGCCGATGGAAGCGGCTTGAAATGAACGCGATGACGTCGCTGACGACGAACCGACCGGCGTGCTTGCGTCCGCGCCCGACAGCACGGCAAGCGCGTCCGGACCTACACGTCGATACATATATGCCGCGGATACGCCGAAGAAATCACCGAGCACCAATCGCGGTGCTACTTCAAGCTCGGCACGTTGGCCGAGCGAACGACGCGCTGTCCCGCGGCGGAACGGGGCAAACACCAGCGTGTCTGGTCGAAACGGGAGCGTGACGGTTACGATATCGGACAGTGGGTGAACGACGCGCAACGACGCGCTGAGCCAATACCGATGGTTGAACATGAAGTCAGTCGTGCTACGCAACAGCAATGCGTTGACACCATCGCCAATTGGAACGTCAAACGGATCTTCGACGCGTCGACCGCCCGCAGTGCCGAAGCGCCATCCTCCGGACAGCAGCGAACGCACGCCGCGACCACGATTGAGCAATCGCGTTTGTTGATTGGCGGCGAACGTGTCGTACAGCAGCAACGACGCGGTGAGATCAACATCGCCGATGCCCGCACGTCGCTTGCCGCCAAGCTCGGAGTATGCGAGACCGTAGGCCGAGTCCCCAGCGATTTTTGCGAGACTGCCCGGACCTGAGATGACAGTGGCGCTAACGGGCAGTGACGTCGCCGCGATACTGTTGATGCCAAAACCAGCAAAGGCCGTCCGCAATTGGCCGAGCGCGGTATTGATCGTGGTTTGTAAAGCCGAACCGTTGATGGGCACTACAGGAGCACCGCCGAGGAGGCTGTCTCCGTATACCGTGGCGAGCGCACGCTGCGCGGTCGACGCCTGCTGTACCAGCAGTTGCGCGGCCGCACCGTTCGCTCGGATTGCATCGCAGCCAAGCGCCGTTGTCGGAATACATCGCGTGATCTCCGCAACGAGCTGCGTTCGCGCTTGACTCAATTGCAATAGCAACAGGCCGTTGGTGGCACGTGCAGTATTTCCACCGATCGTTGCGTAGGCGGGATTTTGTCCGACGGTCGCTCCGGTACCCAATCGATTGAGCACCAGTTGCGTACTCTGTTTCGATTCGACGTACGGCACGACGATGCCAATCGATATGCGTCGCGTGATGCCAACATCCACCGCAAATGGCACAACCGTTTGGCGAACAATTCCATTCGCTTCAAGCGTGCCAAGCGAAAGCGAAAAGTCAGTGCGGCCACTGAGTGAGCGAATAGCGTCTTCGACGCCGCTGAGCTGCGGCAGCGCCGCCGTGCCGAGATTGCTCGTTCCGACACCGCCAAGCAGCGGCCGACGTCTGGTGTTGCCAAGCGCATCTGTCGCAAAGACACTGCCCCACTGATTCCACGTCGACGCGATGCTGTAGCGCACGCCGCCTTTGACAATTGGGATTGCGTCGTCACCGACGCCGCTCACCGCTTGCGCGCGGAGTGGCGTCGTCGCGCACGAGAGCAGGGCGAAGATTGGTGTTGCGGCGAGCCATCGACCGCGAAAGGCACTGGAAACCGACAGAAATCGAACCATGCGGAGAGTTAGGGCTGATGACGAGCGAACCGGCTAGATTAGCCCTCGGTTGGGGGGTCGTCAACGAACCCCACATGCACGTGCGGTGCATTGTGTGTCATGTACCCGCACGCTGATCGACGTTCCCATCACCTGATTCTGTGCAAATACCGTCTGTACCCTGGCAGCTTACCGGCAATCACTGGCTGACGTTGCCGTGCATCAATCCGACCGATGGAGCAATACATGCGGTGGGTGTGTTGCACCGCGGCGCGCGTGCGGCCATCGAATTTGCGGGTGCGGCGGGCTTTGAGCACGAGGCGGGTGCGCCATTGTGCGGACCGGTGTTACGGGTGAATGGTCGCGTGCTCACACTGGCAAACGAAGGCATTGCATGGGAGCGCGCCGTCGGGTGGCTGCCAACATTCACGTGCACCGTTGGCGAATTGGTGGTACGGGGCACGGTCTTCGCGCCGTACGGCCGTGATGCGGACATGGCGGGCGCGGTGTATTCGATTGCCGTCGAGAATCGTGGTGAAAGCGACGTTGCGGTTGAGATTGCACTTGAAGGGCAGCTCGGTCATCGGCAGCAACGTGTGCGCAGCGCACGGCCGTTTGACGATGCGCACTTGGTGAGTATCGGCGCCGATGAAGTGCTGCTCCTAGAGGGAGCGGGGATTCCCGGACTTGCGGCGCTCGCTATCGGGAGTGACGGACCGGCGCGATTGGAGGCGCCCGACGGTGCGTCACGCGAGGCGCGTCCGTTTGCGATTCGACGCGACGTCATTGCGCCCGCTGGTGGTGCCGCACATTGCGCGTTC
>JAYTTR010000525.1:0-3874 GCA_043744935.1 Gemmatimonadaceae bacterium | reverse complement strand
GTTTGAATCGCCTCCGGTTCGTGATTGGCTATCGTCCGGCTTGACTCCGCAACGATTCGACGTTGCTGTATGTGATTTTCTTGCGCCATCGCTGAATTTTCCAAAAGTTTCGCTCGTGCCAACAGTATTATTCCAGCACAACGTGGAATCAGTATTATGGGCACGAAAGGCTCTTACCACTCAGCGTATCTTAAATCGATGCGCGTTCGGGTTCGAAGCTCGACGACTCGCAACCTTCGAAGCCGTAACCGTGCGAGCGTTTGATCACGTCATCGCCGTTTCAGCGGCCGATAGGCTAGCAATGCTTCCGATGGCAACGCCGGATCACTTCACGGTGGTGCCAACGGGCGTCGATGTTCGCCAGTATCAATCGCTAGTCGGACTGGGAGGATTTGGCAAGGAAGTGGTCTTTATTGGTTCTATGGACTGGGAGCCTAACATTGATGGAATATTGTGGTTCTGCCGCGATGTTTGGCCCATCATTGTTGAGACACATCCCGACGCACGACTTACGATTGTCGGCCGTAATCCGCCCCAGTCTGTAGTTGTGCTGCGATCGGAGGCAATCGAAGTTACCGGCCGAGTAGATGAGGTCACGCCCTATTTAGAGCGCGCGAGCGTTGTTATCGTGCCGTTGCTTGCGGGCGGCGGTACGAGACTAAAAATTTACGAAGCCATGGCCGCTGGGCGCGCAGTGGTGTCCACGACGGTTGGTGCCGAAGGCTTAGATGTGCAACAGGATCGCGACATTCTGCTCGCCGATGAGCAAACGAGTTTTGCTGCCTCCGTCTCTCGACTGCTTTCGCACGTTGAAGAACGCGCCCGCATCGGTCGGGCTGCGGCAGTCACGGCGGGACGGTTCGATTGGTCTGAAGTGACGCACGATTTCGAGAGAGCTTTACGGACGGCAATTTTACAAAAGAAGGCGCTCAACGCAACGGCGTCGGGAGCCGATACTTCCAACTCTGGGTTGTTGACGAACCCACTCATTCAATCGAGGAGCGGGTGATGGCGCGAGTCAGCGTATTTGGGCTTGGTTACGTCGGTTGCGTTTCTGCGGGATGCCTCGCCAAAGAAGGCCATGACGTGGTGGGCGTGGATGTCTCCGCGGAGAAGGTTGCGTTGATCAATCGCGGCTTGGCGACCATTGTCGAAGATGGCGTGCAAGAGCTCATCGCCTCGATGGTTGCGGGTGGTCGGTTGCGCGCAACGACCGACGTTGCTGCCGCCATTGCACAAACAGAAATGTCGCTCGTGTGTGTCGGTACGCCCTCACGTGCAAATGGCGGACTTGATCTCTCGTTTGTTGAGCGTGTGTCGAAAGAGATCGGTCACGCCATCAAACTGAAAGGAAGCGTGCACACGGTGGTGATTCGCAGCACGGTGTTGCCAGGTACGGTGCACGGCGTTGTAGTGCCAGCGATCGAGCAGGCATCAGGATTGAAAAACGGCTTGGACTTTCACGTCTGCAACAATCCCGAGTTTCTGCGCGAGGGAACGTCCATTCGTGACTTCTATGATCCGCCATTCACTGTGATTGGTGCTGACGATGTGAACGGTGCGGCCGCTGTGCAATTACTTTATGGCGGTTTGGAAGCGCCGGTGTTTGTGGTGCCAGTCCGAGTAGCGGAGATGATCAAATACACGTGCAATGCATTTCACGGGCTGAAAGTCGCCTTCGCGAACGAGATCGGAAACATCTGTGCCGCGCAAAATATCGATAGTCATGAAGTCATGCGCATCGTTTGCGAAGACCGGAAGTTAAATATTTCACCTGCTTATCTTCGTCCAGGATTTGCGTTCGGCGGCTCGTGCTTACCCAAAGATCTTCGCGCCGTCACACATCGAGCCCGTGAACTCGATCTCGAAACACCACTTTTGCGCTCCGTCCTCGAGAGCAATGAGCTGCAAGTCGAGCGAGCGTTTCGCATGATTGTAGAAAGCAAGCAGCGTCGTGTTGGCATGCTTGGACTGGCGTTTAAACCGGGCACGGACGACCTCCGAGAGTCACCATTAGTCGCACTCGTAGAACGGCTCATCGGCAAGGGCTACCAGGTCTGCGTGTATGATCGGTATGTGCGCGAAGCGCAGATTACTGGTGCAAATAAGGCGTTCATCGAAAAGGAGATTCCACACATTTGGACGCTCATGGCCGAGACGCCCGATGAGGTCGTCGATACGTCGGATGTACTGGTGCTTGGTACGGATGTAGCGCGTACTGTCGTGTTGTCCGAGGCCCGAATTAAGGGCAAGACCATCATCGATCTTGTTCGCGTTCGTGATCGAATCGTCGAAGCGTCGGAAGGCTACCGCGGCATAACTTGGTGACCCGGTGGCTTCTCGCACCGCGATCAAACGGCTTGTTTTGCTCGGACCAGTTCCTCCACCCTACGGTGGTGTGCAGACACATATGATGGCACTTCGTGAACGAGCACTTGCTCGCGGGATGGATGTGCACGTGCTGAATCTGACGCGACACCGAACAGCGGACCTTCCCAACGTGCTGCATCCGCAATCACCGTGGGAACTGCTTCGCCATGTGCGCGCACTGCGACCGGACGTGCTGCATCTGCATGCCGGCGGCGTTTTGTCAAACCGTATTGTCGCATTGCTTGGTGCGCTCACGGTAATTGCGAAGGCGCCGGTACACTTCACGTTTCACTCAGGTGGATTTCCCACCTCTGCCGCAGGCCGCAAACTGTCGAGCACGACAGTGACAGCGATCATACTCCGACGGCTCGCGCGGGTCATTGGGGTGAATGCCGAACTGACTGATTTTTTTGAACGACTCGGTGTCTCGACGCAACGCGTCTCGATGCTTCGCCCTGACTCACCAATCGTTGTTGATCGCTCAAGCGCATCGAATGCGCTACAGGATTTTGCACGACGTGCGTCTCCATTCTTGCTATCTGTCGGCGGTATGGAACCGGTATATCAGGTGTCACAGCAGATTCGTGCGATGAACGAGATTGCGAAACGTTGGCCCGGCGTCGGTATGCTTATTGTTGGCTCGGGAAGCGAGCTCGCTGCGCGTCAGGCAGAAGCAGCGGCGAGTCCGAATGCTCAGCAGCTGCTGCTACCTGGCGATGTTCCACATGTCGGCGTGCTCGCGCTCATGTCGGTTGCGGACGCAGTGCTTCGACCAACAGCTTATGACGGCGATGCAATCAGCGTTCGTGAGGCACTGCAGTTGGGACGATCAGTGGTTGCGACTCGAACGGCGTTCCGGCCTGCTGGCGTTTACCTCATCGACTCGGTTGAACCGCAACACATGGTCGATGGGATCGCCCTCGCACTGAACGGGCGAAATGATTTCGCAACGGTAGGTGCGTCAGACTGGAGTGCGATTGACGCGATCATTGACGGTTACACATGATCGAGTCCTTAATGCGCGCTACGCTGCTCGCCTGGACAATTCCTCAAATGCTCGGCCACTGTGGTGACAGTCGTGCGTTTGGGTCGAAAGGTCCTATCGCTTCGGTTCCGCGTAAAGCAATCCCTGCTGACGCACGGACGCTGCACGCATTGGGCAATCTGCAACTTGTTGTTGGCGACAGGCAGTATGTCGGAACGTCGGCCACCACAATAATCGGAGATCGCGTTGACCGTTTGGAAATTGCGGACACAAATGCGCTGTATTTCGATGGCGTTGGCGTATTCTACGCACGGCGCGATGGAACATTTTGGTTGCGCTGGTCCGTCGGCACCGGCCGCGATTCTGTATTAGTGCACGTAATACGCGCAGGCGTGCGTACGGCAAATTCCGGCTCCTGGATCGTGCCAACGCCGCCACAAGCTTTTGTCAGCACCGTATATCCGATGTTGACGGGGGTGTCGCGTCGGGTGGGGGCGGGGGGGGATTTACAGGCGGCGT
>JAYTTR010000524.1:0-3875 GCA_043744935.1 Gemmatimonadaceae bacterium | reverse complement strand
TCGTATCCAAACGGCCGCGCTCATTCTTGCGGCACTCGTCGAAGGCGCCGCGTTGTTCGGCGTCGTGATCGGCTTTCAGATCCAAGGTAAAATCGCGTTCTAAGTTTGTCGGGTGAATGGGGCGTCCATCCGGGCGCTCCATCGCTTTCTCTTCAGCATATCCATTCATGTTCGTCTTCTCCTCACGTATTCGCGCTGCACTGCTACGCATGGCCGCGCTCACGACTGCGATCACACTTGCGGCAACGCCGGCGTTGGCGGCTGCACCCGAAGGTGGACCTGTGAATTTGCTTGAGCCCCACGCCGGTTTGATGGTGTGGACGCTGGTCATTTTCGTTGTCCTCCTGGTGGTGCTATCGAAGTTCGCATTCCCGCCACTGTTCGCGGCGGTTGAAGCGCGCGAGAAAGCGCTGGAAGATGCGATTGAAGGGGCGAAGCGCGATCGCGCCGAGGCCGCCGAATTGTTGTCGCAACAACGGGCGCATCTGGAAGCGGCGCGCACGGACGCGCAAAAGATTATTGCCGATAGTCGTTCGACGTCCGAAAAAATGCGCTCGGAGTTGATGGAGCAGACCAAGCATCAGCAGGGCGAGATGATTGAACAGGCGCGTCGCGTTATCGAAGGTGAAAAGATGGCAGCGATCGCGGATTTGCGTCGCGAATCGGTTGAGCTGGCAATTGCCGGTGCATCGCGCGTCATCGAACAGAATCTTGACAGCGACAGCAACCGGAAAATCGTTGAGAAGTTCCTGTCGTCGCTGGACGGGGCGAAGGGCGTTCGCGCATGAGCACCGAGCAACGCGCGGGCGTCGCAAGCAACTATGCTGACACGTTGTTGGCGCTCGCACGCAAGGCGGACGATGCGGCAGGTTGGGGTGCAATGTTACGACAACTGGCGACGGCGCTGAGCACAGACGAGACGTTGCGATTGTTTCTGCAGTCACCGCGCATTGCATCGAGCAAGAAATCCGCGGTGCTGTCAAAAGCACTGGAAGATCGCGTACCGCGACTGTTTTTGCGCTTTGTGCAGGCGCTCGTTCACAATCGTCGCCAGATGCTCATTCCCGCCATCGCCGATGCGTATGACATGTTGCTCGATGCATCGAACGGTATTGTGCAAGCGAACGTCACCGTTGCGCGCGACTTGAATGACGCGGATCGAACAGATCTTGCTGCGCGACTTTCCGCGCTGGTGGGACGTACGGTTGTGCCGCATCTCACGGTCGATCCGGAGATTCTCGGCGGCGTTGTCGTGCGCGTTGGTGATACGGTGATGGACGGATCTGTGCGTCGTCGACTGGGGTTGCTGCGTCGTCGCATGATGGCGCGCCCGGGCATCTGATGCGCACTCTTCGTTGTCCGCGCGCGTTCATCTTTATGTGCGCGGGGGCAGCGATGTTCACGCAGCGCAGCACGAATGCTCTCGCGCAATCGAGTGCACTACCCAATCAAAGTGTTGCGGCCGCAGCCATTCCCGCCGCGCCGAGCAGCACAGCGCGCGGCAATGATACGTCGGGCTATTGGCAACAGCGTGCAGATTATACAATGGTCGCCACATTGGATGAACGCTTTGGTGGCATTCGCGCGACTGGAACGCTGCACTATGTGAATCGCAGTCCAGACACGCTGCGCGAATTGTGGGTGCATCAGCATCTCAACGCTTTTCGGCCGGGTTCGCGTTGGTCGGCCACCGATGAGCGTGAAGGACGGAAGCGCTTTCAGGCACTGACAGATCCCGATTTTGCATTCGAGCGATTTACCGCACTGCCTCGCATCGGCAATGATGTGCTCACGCCGGAATATCCGTTATCACCGGATAGTTCGGTGATACGATTTGCGTTGCCGAGGCCCTTGTTGTCAGGCGACTCTGTCAACGTGGCGTTTGCGTGGGAAGCCCGTCCCTCGACGGTGCCACGCCGACAGGGACGCCGTGGACGTAGTTACGATTTTTCGCAGTGGTTTCCGAAAGTGGCAGTGTATGATCGTGCCGGCTGGCATCCGAATGCGCTGGTGCCCGCCGGTGAGTTTTACGGAGAGTTTGGGACGTTCGATGTGACGCTGGTATTGCCCAATGACGAAGTGGTTGGAGCAACGGGTGTCCCGGTGAGTGGCGATCCAGGATGGGCCCGCGTGGCATTGCCAGGCAGCGAACCGCCAAGACTTGGCTCGAACGCGTATCGCGATGTGCCGCCGGGCCCCGTGGTATCGCTGGGCAACGGCTATCGCGCCGTGCGATTTTATGCGCGCAATGTGCACCACTTTGTGTGGAGCGTGTCGCCGGGCTTTCGCTACGAAGGAACGACGTGGGTACGCGCGCCAGCGCAGGCATGGCGGTTTCCTATTTGGGATACGGTGTCCGTGCATGCGCTGTACCGCGCCGACGCGGCAGATGATTGCTCGCGCGCCAACACTGCGTTGGTCGCTGACGACGCGAAATACGGGAAAGCTGTGAACAGCTGCATCGCGACGTCGCGCACTCAGTGGGAGGAGGGAAAGGCGTTGCGCTATGGCCTGCAGTCGCTACAGTGGCTAGAAGCGCTATACGGGGACTATCCGTATCCGCAGCTGACAATGTTGAAACGCATTGATGGCGGTGGAACCGAATTCCCGATGGTGGTGGAAAACGGGTCTGCGTCACTTGATCTCACGCTGCATGAGGTGGGGCACATTTTCACGTATGGCATTCTGGCGAACAACGAATGGCAATCCGGTTGGATGGATGAAGGGTTGACGTCGTATCAAACGGCGTTGCAGCAGGGCGAAGTGCGCGTATTACTCGCGGCGCGATTGGCGATGGCACAAGATCGCGACCCTTCGCATCCGCGAGACACGGCGCTCGTCTCGCTCCGCCACTTGCTCGATAGCACCACGACGCAGAATACGCGACTAGTGCGTGACGGCAGTGCGCAACCCATTGGCACACGCGCTGATCTGTTTCGCTCGTTCACCGTGTATAACAGTATGGTGTATGATCGTGGGCAGGCGATGTACCAGGCGTTGCATGATGTGTTGGGCGAAGAGGCCTTTCAGACGTTTTTGCGCGACTACTATGCGCGATGGCAGTTCCGTCATGTGGATCGTTGGGCCATGCAGGGCGCGGCGGAACGTGCGCACAAACGCTCGCTGAGTTGGTTCTTTGACCAGTGGGTGAACCAGTCGGGCAACATTGACTATACGTTGCGCGCTCCAACGGTTACCAAGGTTGGCACGCAGTGGGTGGTGCGTGTGCAGCTCACGCGCTCCGCCGGCTCGTACATGCATCCAATGCCGGTTGCCGTGCGCACGACATTTGGGTGGACCGTCGTGCGCGCAGATGCGCTCAAGGATTCGCAGGTCATCGAGGTGCGTGTGAATGCCGCACCGGACGCGGTCTGGCTGGATCCGTTTGGTGCAACGGACAGTCCGACGGCCAAGTATTATCGGTTGTCCCTGTCGGCGCATTGACGTAGCGCCGTTCGCGGTGAAGACGTGACGCCGTTGCAGCCTCTGCCGTCCATCCGACAGCGTGGTCAGAGTTTCCCGTCACTTGAGGTGTGTAGCATGAGTGGTCGTGTCGACGTTCGTCAGGTGCCAAAACCATGGGGACATGAGACGATCTGGGCCCATACGGATCGGTACGTCGGGAAAATCCTGCATATAACCGCCGGTCACGCGCTCTCGGTGCAGTATCACGAGCGCAAGGATGAGACAGTGCATTTGCTCACCGGCGAGATGAAGTACTGGGTACAGTTGCCGGGTGAAGACGAGCTGCGTGATCAGCGTCTGGCCGCGGGTCAATCGTTTCGGATTACGCCGGGCACGATCCATTACATGGAAGCAATCACCGATTGCGACGTTCTCGAAGCGTCTACCCCAGAGCTTGATGATGTGGTGCG
>JAYTTR010000523.1:0-3878 GCA_043744935.1 Gemmatimonadaceae bacterium | reverse complement strand
TCGCGAGTGCCGCGGCACGCAGCGTCTCTGTGTAATCGTATGCGACAGGCTTTTCGCACAAGACATGTTTGCCGGCCTCCAACGCCGCCCAACTCAACGCAAAGTGTGTTGCACTCGGCGTACAGACGTCGACAAGGTGGATATCTGTACGTGCAATAAGTGCTTCATGTGAATCGTACACGTCAGGAATACCAAACTCGGACGCAAACTCCTGCGCGCGTTGCACGAACGGGTCGGCGATGGCGACCAACTCGCAACGCGGATCGCGCAGGTAGCCTGGAATGTGCGCAAATTTTGCCCACGCGCCGGCGCCCAGCACGCCCACACGAACCTTCCCTTGATGTGCCATCTATTGGATCACTCGCGAGGTATCGCCGGGTAACAGCAACTGCCGATGCGCCCAGATCGGCGCGATGCCGTTCGTCATGATACGTTCGTGAAATGCGCGCAAACTGAATGTCGTCCCAAGCTTGGCTTTGTAATCGCGACGCAGCGTGAGCAGTCCTCGCTTGCCGAGAAAGTATCCGCCGTATGTGGGATCGTACGCGGCGCGTTCTGCTTCACGTCGTGCGGCGGGTGCCGCAACATATGCTTGCTTTTCAAAGCACGACTGGGCGTCGTCAAATGTCCAGGCTTTCGTATGCAGTTTGATGCCCGACAACAAGCGACAGATTCGCGTCAGCGCATCACTCACCTGCGCCAACTGCAGCCGCGCATCGCCGTCGCCAAACCGCTCTTCGACCATGAGCTGCTCTGCATAATGCGCCCAGCCATCTTGTCCGGACGACGGTTGCGGGAATGGGTTCAACCCAATCCAAATGCGCCTTACTTTGCCCGGTGTGCGCCGCATGTACGTAGAGTGCAACCAGTGTCCGGGCATTGCCTCGTGCGCGGCCGTATTCACGAGCGACGCATAGTTGTAACGCTCCAACCATGCTTCTTGCTGTGCCGCTGTCATGTCCGCGTTCGCATCCGTGATGTAGAAAATACTTTTTACCGGAACGCGTTCTAGCGGTGGTGATGCGTGCATGGAGGCAAAGCCGAGATCAAACGCGGGTGCTGGCGCGACCAGAACCCGTTCCCCATTTGGTATCGCGGCCAGCTTGCGTATCGTCACAAAATTGGTGAGCGAATCAACAAGTTGCTGTGTTACTGCCACTACGTCGCCACGTTTTGGATGATTGCGCCTGACGGTGAGCCAGGTGGCTTGAGGATCATGAGCGGGCGCGAGACGCTCTGCTGCCGCGCGGAACTCGCGCTGTCCATTCTCCAGTTCGCGCTCGCCGAGTGCGATGAGATCGGCGAGCGGTATGTCGATTAGTTCTTCGGCCCGGTAGCGTCGCGCGACATTGGCGCCGCCAATCGTAAAATCGCCATTTGCTTTCGGCACGACATCGGTCTCGAGCCACGTTGCGTACGCGTCCACAAGTAACCGTGCCGACGTGGTCGCCCCCACCAGCGAGTCCATGAGGGCGGTGTGCTCCTGTGCGGCGAACGCGAGCCGTACATCGTTTGCCAACATGTCTGATGCACCGCGCATCATGATCACACCGCGCTGCGCGAAGAGCTTGGGCGGATTCACAATGTTGGTGCGTGCGGCGCCTAGCAACTTTGGCACGTCCGCCAACTTATGAATGATGCGTCGCATTCGCACCGGCGCGGGCGCATTCTCCATCGTCATCAGATTGTGGACGCCATCGGACAATGCGGACGCGTAGATCATGGGATTGCGACGCCAGTTTTGAAGCGTTTCCTGCTCCAGGAGCCATCCGTCGATAATACCATCAAGAATTTTTTGATCTACACGTTCGTCGACCGTGAGCTGCGTCGTCGTGAACCCGCGGAGTTGTGCGCGTGATCGTTTCAGGGCGGCAATTTCGCGCTGCACTGCGATCGCGGAAAAATCGTCGAGGAGGTCATCGTGATCGTGAATTCCGTTACCGCCCGCAATGGACGGATGACGTTGCGCGAACTCGTCGAGATACTGGTCGACGAACGTTGCAAACGCGTTCGGTGGGTGCGAGGGCACCGCAGCGAGCGGAACGAAACAGCACGCGACGAGCGCGATGGAAACAAGACGAGAATGCATGACGCGCAAAGTGTGGCCTGCACCGTGACCTCGCAATTCAATTCAAGGCATTTAACACGTCAATCGCGACACGCATTCCCAAAAATAAAACGGGGCAATTCTCCGAAGAAATCTGCCCCGTCACAACGCACGGGTATGCCACAGCAGTGATCAGCCCGGCGGACGCGGCTTCGCGGTGCGCTCTGCGGGCGCGGCAGCACCACCGGACGAGCCGCCACTGGACGAACTACCGCTCGACGAGCTGCTGCCACTTGAACTGCCGCTTGAACTACCGGCCCTGGAACCAGAGGCGCCGCGTTCTGCCGAAACGCCCGACGGCGATGATCGATCCCGCGTGTAGCCTTGCCCCTTCACGGCGCGACCCTGCGGCGCAGCAGGGCCCGAGCCATCGGGGCCGCGCGTGACGATGATGACCGGCGTTTGCCCCCAGTAGTAGCCGTTGCCGTAACCATAGGCCTGCGAATAGCCGTATCCACTCCCACGGCAATACGCACTGTTCAAATTCGAGGAGTAGTAGCCGTAGGCAAACATGCGATCAAACGCCGAGTCGCAGCCCAAGTCGTAGGCGCTGGCACCCCCCCATGCGTTCGTACCATATCCGCGGTGTGACGCATACGTATCAACGTTGGCACCCCCGTACTGAGCCGCCCGCTCCGTGGCTCTGTTCAGCGCGAATGTTTTCGGGTACGAGAGCGCGACGACCACGTCAAGCGTGCGTGACGGTAACCCTCCGTCCGCCAGCGTGACCAATTCTTTCGCGTTCAAGGAAAACCGCTGGCCGAGCTCCGTCAACCATGCCTCGGCAACCGGCGTTTCGACGTTTTTCGATAGATCAAGAATGTCGCTGTTGCGCATCGGAGCGCCGGCGACAAAACGCGCCGTTTCCGTAGAAAAACCAAGTGCGGAGCGCGCGGTGACGGCCGCGTTACTGGTGTCGTAAGTCAAGCGCACGTTCGCCGCGTGAAATCGCATGGCTCGGATTCCGGCATTGCCCCGCACATCGACCCCTTGCACCTGAATCCACTCGCCTTCGGGCGACATGCCAAATACACCGCTACCTTTTCGAATTACGCCGCCGGTGCACGTAAACTCGGAGCGAAGCATGATGCGATGTCCATCCGCGGACCACGTTGCACTCTCCCATCCCGGACACCCATCTCGCGTGAGACTCGCGCGCTGGCCCGTTGGGTTGAGAAAATCTTGCGAGAGGATCTCGCCATTCGCGACGGATGCAATGGCGACACCGGCACTCGTTGCTGATGGCACCACGCACAGCACATTGGATGACGTTGGGCCATTCAGCGAGACCGTCATGGAATCGATCGACGCCCAACAGCCCAACCACGGCTTCCATCGCACATCGGTTGTTTGCGCGTGAACACCCGACACGCTCGCGGCCAGCAATGCCACGAGCGCACGTAGATGCAGACTGCGCGAGCCAAAGGAAAATCCGTTTCGCATGGCGTGTCTCTCAGAAGCGAACGTTGAGGCCTGCCATCACGGCGAGACCCGACAAATCGATATGATTGAACCCCTGAAAATCTTTGTTCATTCTGGCGCGTGATGCGTCGTAGCGAGCCTCTGTCAACACGCTCAAACGGGACGTCAAAGAATAGTCGACGCCAGCCGCGCCGTACATCATGGCGGCAATTGAGTGCGACGACAATGATGAATGAAAAACGTCAAGCGTTTTGAAGTCCACAAAATCGCCGCTCTGCCGGTAGTCGTAGGACATGACCCCGCCACCCGCGCTCACATATGTCGCGATCTTCGACGGGATCCACGCGAG
>JAYTTR010000522.1:0-15389 GCA_043744935.1 Gemmatimonadaceae bacterium | reverse complement strand
TTGCGGCACAATCACTCGCGGTGTTGCGCGAGCTTGGACTTTGCGACGACGATCCGCGCGTGAATCCCAATGGTGGAGCGATCGCTATTGGGCATCCGCTGGGAATGAGCGGGGCGCGATTAGCTCTCACAGCCGCACGTGAATTGCACCGTCGTCACGCGCGCTATGCGTTGTGCACGATGTGCATTGGTGTTGGTATGGGCTATGCCGTCATTCTCGAACGCGCCTAGCGATGATCTACGCGTTTGATGGTTTCATTCCGGTCGTGCATGAATCGGCGTTTATCCATCCGCATGCCGCGGTGACGGGGAACGTGCAGATCGGTGCAAACGTCTATGTCGGCCCGGGTGCAGCCATTCGAGGTGATTGGGGCGGCATCGTCATCGAAGACGGGTGCAACGTGCAAGAAAACTGTACGATTCACATGTTCCCGGGCGTTGTTGTCGTGCTGGAAGCGGGCGCGCATATCGGTCATGGCGCCGTGGTACACGGCGCACGCATTGGCGCAAACGCGTTGATCGGCATGAACGCGGTCATCATGGACAACGCCGTGATTGGCGAAGGGTGTGTCGTAGGCGCGTTGTGCTTTGTCCCAACGGGCATGGAAGTTCCGCCGCGCAAAGTGGTGGTGGGTAATCCGGCGAAGATCGTGAAAGATGTGAGCGACGAAATGCTCTCGTGGAAGAGCGATGGCACGCGATTGTATCAACAATTGCCGGACGCGATGCGACAGACGTGGCATGCAGTCGAACCGCTACGCACACTGCCGGAAGGTCGCCCGGTGCAGTCGAGCATGTTGAAGAATTGGCAAGACACCAAACACGCACACACACAATCATGACGCTCAAGAACTACGCACTCGGTCAATGGATCGACGGTACGGGGAAGACGGCCGACCTCATTCACGCGGTCACTGGTGAGAAAATCGGTGAAGCTTCGAGTGGTGGGTTGGATTTCAAGGCGATGACCGAGTACGCGCGACGAGTGGGCGGTCCGAAGATGCGCGCGCTCACGTTCCATCAGCGCGCGGCGATGTTGAAAGGACTCGCGAAATACATGATGGAGCGGAAGGATGCGCTCTACGCGCTGTCGTCGGCCACGGGTGCAACAAAATCAGATTCCTGGGTGGACATCGATGGTGGCATCGGTACGTTCTTCGCCTACTCGAGCCGTGGACGACGCGAGTTTCCGAACGAGACGTATCACGTGGAAGGGCCGGCCGAGTCGTTGTCGAAAGGCGGGACATTTGTTGGTCGACATATTGCCGTGCCGCTCGAAGGCGTGGCCATTCACATCAACGCGTTCAACTTTCCGTGCTGGGGGATGCTGGAAAAGATGGCTCCCGCATTGCTCGCGGGGATGCCGTGCATTGTGAAACCGGCAACGGTCACAAGTTTTCTGACAGAGGCAATGTTTCGTCAGATGATCGAGGCGGACATTCTTCCCGAAGGCGCAATCCAGTTGATCTGCGGGAGCGCCGGTGACTTGCTGGAGCATGTCACCGAGCAAGACGCGATTGCGTTCACCGGTTCCGCAATGACGGGTCAGATGTTGAAGGAAGGCAAAGCAGTGATGCAGCACTCGGTACGATTCAACATGGAAGCGGACTCTCTCAATTGTTCAATTCTTGGCCCTGATGCGGTGCCAGGCACCGAAGAATTTGATCTCTTCGTGAAAGAGGTCGTGCGTGAGATGACAACGAAGGCGGGACAGAAGTGTACGGCGATTCGGCGGACCATTGTGCCGAATGGCATGGAAGAAGACGTGATCAATGCGGTGCGCACGCGGCTGGGGAAGACGACAATTGGCGATCCGACAGTGGATGGTGTGCGCATGGGCCCATTGGCGAGCAAGGGACAAGTGCGCGACGTTGGTGCGAACGCGGCAAAGATTCGTGCGTCGTCAGAATTGGTGTTTGGTGGAGACGATTTTGAAGTCGTTGGTGCGGATCGCGAGCGCGGAGCTTTTTTTGCGCCGATGTTGATGGCATGCGCAGAGCCGTTTCGCCGTCACGAGCCGCACGATATCGAGGCGTTTGGTCCGGTCAACACGATCATGCCGTACGACACGCTGGACGAGGCCATTGAGCTGGCCAAACTTGGTCGAGGCTCTTTGTGCGGATCGCTTATTACCGCCGATCCAGCCATCGCGCGCAAAGTGATTTTGGGCGTTGCCGCGTATCACGGACGGCTGCTTGTGCTCGACAAGCACAGTGCGAAAGAGAGCACTGGGCACGGCTCGCCATTGCCCAACCTTGTACACGGTGGGCCCGGCCGCGCCGGCGGTGGCGAAGAGATGGGCGGAGCGCGTGGGGTGTTGCACTACATGCAACGCGCGGCTGTGCAGGGGAGTCCGAGCATGCTGACCGCGATCACACACGAGTGGAGTCAGGGCGCCGCGCAAACGACGGATGTTGTACATCCGTTCCGCAAGCATTTCAATGAGCTGGAGGTTGGTGATACGATTATCACTGGTACACGCACGATCACATTGGATGACGTCGTAAATTTTGCGAACCTCAGCGGCGACAAGTTTTATGCGCACATGGACAATGAGGCGGCGCAGGCGAACGGCGTATTTACTGGCCGTGTGGCGCATGGCTATTTCATTGTCTCGGCGGCGGCGGGATTATTCGTTGATCCGGCGCCGGGTCCAGTGCTCGCCAACTATGGGTTGGAGAAACTGCGTTTTACGAAGCCGGTGTATCCAGGCGACACGATCCATGTGCGTCTCACGGTGAAGCAAAAAACGGCGAAGGATACGCCGGTTGATGGGATTCCGCAGGGTGTCGTGGAGTGGGATGTCGAGGTGTTCAATCAGGACAACGAACCGGTCGCCGTGTACTCGATTTTGACGTTGGTGAAGGTCAACGCCGATATTGAATAGCTGAGTGTCAGGACTGCTCGCGCAACAACACGCGCGCGTCGTCAGCCATGCGCTCCATGTCGAGTTGAAGCGTTCCGTTGTAGACCCCACGTATGCGCCCTTGTTGATCAATCAGCGATAACGTTTCGGTGTGCTGAAGGTCTGTCGTGCCATACGACCGACCGTCGTTCAGATTTACAAAGTACGATGTGGCGGCGAGTGATTCGATGGTTGCGCGCGGACCCGTCAAGAGTCGCCAGCGTGGATCGACAATTTCGTGCATTGTCGCATACTCGGCGAGCGCGGCCACGGTATCGCGTTCGGGCTGCACCGTATGCGAGAGCACTTGAATCCGATTGTCGCCTGGCATCGTGCGCAGCCATCTCGCTACGCTGCTCTGCGTGCGCGGACAGACGCGTCCGCACGTAGTGTAGAAAAAATGCACGACGGTTACGTGGCCGACGATCTCGCGTTCAGTGACTACGCGTCCTTCCTGGTCGACGAGCGAAAATGCGTGCACACGATGCATGGTCGGTGACGTCGCCGTGCGCACGGAGAGCCACTCCGGCGTCAGGTACTGGTCTCGAAAATACGGCAATCCATCGCGCGGTGTGCTGCAGGCAGCACAGATGACCGTCAATGCACTACCGATGACGCATAATGCGCGGCGATTCATTGGGATGACGCCTCGGCATCGTGCGGCGCACCTTGGCATCCCGTGGTGCCCATAAGGCCATAGCGACGTCCAGCAGTAACGACATAGTTGGCGCGTAATGCGCCGTATTCGGTCCACATACGTTGAGCCCCTTCCTCCTGGCCGTGCACGTATTCGAATCGTGTGTACGGCAAACCCGATTCATACCATTCTTCCATCAGCCCATCACCTCGTCCGTCTACAAAATGATAGATGAAGCGGCGCGCACCGTTCACATACCAACCGCGATGAGTGCCCTGCTCACGTCCCGATTGATAGGTTCGCGTTTCACGGAGAGAGCCGTTCCCAAACCATCCATGCTCCGTTCCATCGCGTTTGCCGTTCACGTATGCCGTTTCGCGCTTGATAGCGCCGGTCGGAAAACGTTCACGTACCTTCCCGGTGAATGGCACGCCGAGCGAAAACTGCATACCGTTTGCAATCGTTAGCGATGTGTCGGTCGCCTCTTTTGTCGCGGTGGCGCGACGCACAGTGATCAGCGGACTCAATGATGCAAAGCCAGTCAACGCGGCACACGCAATGATCGCAAAAACTTTCATCTGCCGACGGTACCGGGGACACCTGCAAAGCCACTGCCATTTATGTAGGGCGCGTCGGACGATGTGTGATAGTGGTAGATACCTGCGGGAAAATCTTTGGTGACGCCGGTATGGCCATGGGCTGCATCAAGACTGGCGGTGGTAACGAGCTTGCCGTCTTCGAGCGGACCGTAGACTGGATACCCGTCGAGCAACACACCAATGAGCGCATCACGTGATACCCGTGTGAGGTACGTCGGCTCAACGTGATAATGATACTGGCCCGTCTGCTGCGGGTGCCCCGCGTATTGATCAAACGAGTTGATCTCACCGGTGAGCGGCTGATTATTTCCTGCATACTGATTAAAAAGCGGAACACCGTTGGTCGAAATCCCGATCGGACCCAGTGGTGTGGCGGACGGTGTTGCCAGCCGCGTTGGCGTGATCGGAATGCGAAAAACGAGCGTCTGTTCGACGATGCGATTCGGGTTGAGCGCGAACTGTGTGTTGTTCCCGTTGTACGCTTCAAATTTTGCATCACCCGTACCGAAGTACGGACTTTTGTGATCGGGTAGTCCGTTACTGCGAAGTACCACGTCCGTCCCGTCGATCGAGATGGTGACACCATTGCCAAAGCTCTTGTACATGTCCGGCGTACTGGTTGGGATCACGGCGGGCGTTGTTGCGACGGTGGAGGAACTGCATGCTTGTAAAACGCTCGTCGACACAATTGCTATTGCGACGCGAGCGCGTCGTGCCGTCGAAAAAATCATGATAATTTCCGGAAGATGCGATCGTTGATGGCAGCGATCACGGGCATGTGGATAGCTTCACATTTCGTAAACACTGAATCGAGCGCACACCCCACGTCAACGATTCTGATCTTGGTCAAGGTCAAGGTCAAGTCCGACAGGTTGTGCGAGGTTCTTGGGACTGTCTCTGTTCGACAATACGCACCGACGCGATGGCGAGTAGCGCAGCGCGCCATCGCGTTTCAATCCATGCGAGTTGCCACACTGGAACCCTTCGGTGCAAGTTGCTGCGGCAACGAAGAATTCTCGCCCGCGGCAGCCTTTCTGGAGAGCGAAGGGCTGCCGTTCGTGATGCATGCGTACGACATCATTGGCCAGGAGACACTGCTTCAATCACTACTGTCAGGTAAAACGTGGGCACCAAATCCAGCGCAACACATGGAGCTTCACCTGGCGAGCCGCTGTCAGGTATTTCATGGCTCTCAGTGCAGATTGATATTCCCCGCCGCTTCTTCCGCACTGATCGGCATGCACGTGCTACGTCCCTTGAGTGAAAGATTGCGTCCTTCGTCGAGCCAGCGACGCAGGTCCCACAACCGACGACCTTCCAACCACAGCACGGCGCCGCGCTCGCGTTGCAAGATCGTCCATGCGTCAGACACAGATGTTGCTGTCAGTGCCGGCAACGGATACGTTGCCCGTTCCTGATTGATGAATGACATGGCCGAGACAAAATCATTGCTGCGTAATGCCGCTTCGGCGCGAATGAGTAGCATCTCCGTTCCCTTCGCTAACGCGACGGGATCGCCGATCGTGAGGTACTTCTTTTGTCGAAAGAAATTTGTCGCGCCGTCCTGTCCTTTCGTGATCACAGTGCCCGTTTTCACCGTATCATAGAGCACACGCGTGTCACGATCCGTCACCCACACGGTGTTCCACACCGTGACCTCGCGCCGACTTATCGTTTGTACTGCAAGATCGAGATTCTCACGAGTGGTGTTGATGGAATACAGGGCATTGTGTCGAAAGGTGGCGGGCACCAACGCTGCGTCCGCGTCTGCTGCCGACCACTTTCCTTGCCACGCGAGCACCGTGGCTCGGCCAGCGAGTGCAGCGTTGGTGAACGGAGCGTTATTCTGCGCGCGTGCGAGTGTGAGCGCGCGTGTGAAGAGACTTTCTGCACGAACGAAGTGCACTGCACTGGGTTGCGACGCGCCTCCATCAATGACCGCGTTACACACGTTCTCACCGAGAAAGCGATTGGCAAATCCTGCATAGAGGTACGCGCGCGGGGCGTTTGCATTGGCCTCGAACGACGTACCCAGCACAGTCTTCATACGTTCGAGTCCGTTTTCGGCGACATAGCGAGCGGTGTGCATGCGGGCCCAGTCCCCACCAACGTCTTCCGGACGAATAACACCGGCGTTGAACTGCTTTTCTGCGGCAAAGTTTCCAGAATGCACAAGCTCCAACCCGGCAAGCGCGCCACGTGTGAGGTAATTGCCGATGGCGTTGGACAAATCGCCACCCATGCCGTTGACGAGTGCGGGAATTGCAGAAGCGGTGTTGAGATCACTGTCCAATAACGGACCGGGGTTCGTCACCTCGAGCTTGCATGACGACATTGCGCCACCAAGTACGACCGCGGACAACGCGGCAATCGTACGTTGACGAAAGGATGTACTGCGAATGGTTGACATGATTAGAAACTCGTGCGAACGGAGAACAAAAACGTGCGATACGGCGGGAAGACGTAGTAATCGCGGCGAGAGAATGTGCTGGTGCGCTGATCGGCAACTTCAGGATCTGAGCCAGTGTATTTCGTGTTCACAAATAAATTTCGGCCGGTGAGTTGCACGGTTGTCTTGCGCGCTCCCGGTGCAAACTGTTTCGGCAGGTCGTATGAAGCGGAGAGACTACGCAGTTTGAAAAAGTCGGCGCTCTCGACGAAGTAGCTATAGTCGCGATCGGTGGCGCCCAGTGCGCAACGCGCGCGATCGAGTGCGTTCACGTTGGCGAGGGCTGCTGCGTTACCCGCCGCGGCTGCGGCGAGCGCCACCTGCGCTGCGAAACAGGGCTGCCAAATTTTGAGTCCGGCATTCTGATAGCCAGTTGCATTGAGCAAGTGGCCACCGCGCTGAATTTCACCTACCGCGTCAATGGTGAGGCGACGAAACAAGGTCAGCGACACGGATGGATTAATAATGCGATCAGGAAATGTGGCGCCGATGAACGCGTTTGAATCCACCACCGGCGCTGCAAACGCCGTTGGATTTGTCACCATGCGACCGATGTATGCGGGTGCGGGTAACCCTTCCTTCACGTAGGTGCGAGAGAGCGCATCGATCGTGATAAGTTGTCCGGCGAGGTCGATTGCTTTGCTGCGCACTTGCGTGAACTGCAATCGCGCCTCGAGTTCTGCCCAACGCACTGGGTGCACACTGCCCGTGAGTTGTAGTTCGAGACCGGTGTTTTGCAGCAGTCCAATGTTCTCGGCCTGATTGTTGGCGAACCCCTGTGACGGCGGATACGACACATTGATGATGGCGTCGCTCGTACGCTGCTTGAAGTACGTGAAGACCACACCAACACGACCGTTGAAGGCGCTGGCATCGAAACCCGCTTCTGTTTCGCGCGTGCGCTCTGGGCCGAGATTTGGATTCCCGATTTGTCCCGGCGTAAACGCGGCAAGGCCACCTTCTGCCGCGACGGGATTCCATGTACGCGTTGCGTCGAATGCGCCCGGCGCTTTGCCGGCTTCACCGACTGCCGCACGAAGCTTGAACGTTTCAATGAATGTCGCAGGCCAAAATGACTCATCTGAGAGCACATATGACGCGCTCAGTTTGGGATATTGCTGTAAACCGAAACTCTTTCCGAAGGCGCTATTGCCATCGACACGCAGACCGGCGGTGATGAATAGCTTGTCTCGCCATCCCAGGACTTCCTGGCCGAAGAAGCCGGCGTTGATGACGCGTTGCGAGTTCACATCAGTGATCTGTCGCAACGAGCCACTGATAAGTGTGGGTGTGCCAGGTCCAGCAAAATTATCCGATTGGAGATCCGTGCTATTCAGTCGGCTGTCGAAGAGCTGTCCGCCAATCGACGTAGCGGATGTGAAGCGCTTTCCAATCGACTGCTTCCACGTGCTGGCGTAGTCGACCGAGATGAGGGATCGATTCCACAACGTCTGGAAATACTGGCCAGTGGGCGTGCGCAAATAGCCAAACGGATTGATGGTACGAATGTCGGAGTTGTTGTAGTCAAAGCCAACCGACACGCGATTCGACAACTGTTCAAATGGGGTCCACGTGGCCGTACCACCTGTGACGAAATGATCGTTGGCGATGGTATTGGACTTGGAGAAGATTGTGTCGTTCAACACGCAGGTAACTGTTGTGGTACTGCAACCGCTGCCCTTGAAATTTGATCCCGGGCCGCGCGACACATTCAATAAAAATGCGTCGGCGCTGTTGCCGTCGGAAATCATTGCGGTTCCACGACGTTGGTATGACGTGTTGAGTGCAAGCGTGATGTTCTTCCGCGGTGCGAAGCCAATGTTGGCGCGAATACCGCCGGTTTTGTTATTGCCGACGCGTAGGACACCGTACTCGTTTTCAAAATTGCCCGAAATGGCGTAACTGATTCCGCTCCCGGAACCACGCACACCAAGCGAGTAGCGACTGACGGCGCCCTTCTGCAGCCATGAGCCACTGGCGGGACATGTTGGATCTTCAAACGCGACGCCGGCAGCATCCACGACCAACGGACCGCGGCACTGCTTGAGGAAGAGTCCAGTTCCGTCGGAGCGTGGACCAAATTGACCCATGCTGTTGAAACCACCCGCTGCCTCAACTGTCCACGCGGCGGGACCTTCGCGACCGCGTTTCGTAAAGATCTGAATAACGCCACCGGATGCTTCGGTGCCGTAGAGCGTAGTTGCGGCGGGACCTTTGACCACTTCAATACGTTCGATATCGGCAGCGGCGATATCATTGAGCGGCGACACTGACTGGCGCGACGAAACGCCAGTTGGTGTATTGCCGTTGAAAATGCGCACGCCGTCAACGTAGATAAGCGGACGATTGCCTTGCGTGATGCTGTTCACGCCACGGAGACGGATCGTCCCGCCGGCGCCGGGTTGTCCAGAGTTGCCGAGTATGGTGACGCCTGTCGAACGTCCTTGTAAAATCTGTTGAGTGTTGGCGACGGCACCCCGTTCGAATTGCGATGCGTCAACGGTGGTGACGGCGTTACCGACCTCCTTCTTTCGTTCTTCTCCAGTGGCGGTGACAACGACGCCGGTGAGCGAAACGGAGCTTTTGCCGAGTACAAAGTCCACGACAGCAATTCCGTTGGCCGTGACAACAACGCTGCGCGTTTGCTGGGCATAGCCGATGCGCCGCACCGTGATCACGTGCGGGCCGACACTCACATTGGCGAGCAGGTATCGCCCGTCGTCACCGGTGGCACGCCCCAGCGGTGTGCCGGCAATGATGACCTGCGCGGCCACGATGGCTTGCGAATTTTCAGCGTCGACCACGCGACCGCTGACGGTGCCGGTGCTTTGGGCTATCGCGGTGGATAGCGGGAGTAGGCATGAAGCTACGGCGACATATAGCCAGCGATTTGGACGACTCGGCAGGTGCATGGGAATTCGGTAAACGGTGATAGCGCTCGTCAGGAGGCTGTTGGCGCAAAACGTGCAATGGCAATGGTGGGAAGAACATTGACGCTATTGTTTAAGTCAACTCCCAGCTCGCGTTTTTCGCCCACAGTTCCCGAACGGGTCGTATCACTCTGAGGAGAAATTTCGATATGCGAACAACAGCGATACTGTTGACTACAGCAGCGACTCTGGCCGCCGTTGGATGTGCCACCAATCCGGTCACGGGACGACGCCAGCTCTCGCTGATTTCGGAGTCCCAAGAAATCCAAATGGGACACGAGGCTTCGCAAGGAGATCTCAAGCGCGTCGGCGAAACCAATCGCGTAGACGCGCAGGCGACGGTGCGTCGCATTGGTCAGCAGATTGCTTCGAAATCGGAACGACCGAATTTGCCATGGGAATTTCACCTGCTGGATGATGCTGCGGTCAACGCGTTTGCCTACCCTGGCGGTTTTATTTTTGTCACACGTGGCTTGCTGACGCACCTGAATAGTGAAGCCGAGTTGGCCGAAGTCATCGGGCATGAAATTGGACACGTCACAGCAAAGCACACGGTTACTTCGATGAGCAAACAACAAGTGGCGCAGATAGGACTCGCGGCCGGTAGCGTGCTATCTCCGCAGGTTGCCAAGTATGGCGATCTGCTGGGCACTGGCGCTTCGCTGTTGTTCCTCAAGTTCGGGCGTGACGACGAAACGCAGGCCGATGCGCTTGGCTTCCGCTACTCGCTGGCACAAGGGTATGACGTACGTGAAGCGCCCAAGGTATTCAAGACGTTGTCGCGACTCGCCGGTGAAAGTGGCGCGCGGATTCCCGAGTGGCAGAGCACGCATCCGGATCCCGGCAATCGGGTGCAGGTTGCGGAGCAAAAAGTAGCGGCGTTGCCAGCGGGATCGCTCACGAATGCCAAAGTCAATCGCGACGCATTCCTGAAAATTGTTGACGGCATGATTTTTGGAGAAAATCCGCGACTCGGCTACTTCAAGGGCACGCGATTTATACATCCCGATCTTCGGTTTCAACTTGATTTTCCTAACGGGTGGAAGAGCGTGAATATGCCGGATGCGGTTGTGTCGCAAAGCAGCGACAATACGGCGCAATTGCAACTCATTCCGGGGCAAGGCACCCCAGCGCAAGCGGTGCAACAGTTTGTCGGACAACAGGGCATTGCAGTGCGGCAGAGCGGGCAAACGACTATCAACGGATTACCTGCAGTATTTGCGCAGTTTGATGCGCAAGCACAGGAGGGCACGCTGAAAGGTATTGCCGCAGGCGTGCAGTATCAGAACACGACGTATTTGTTGGTTGGAATCATGAGTGCTGCTGGTGCGGCGCAGCACACGAATGAAATCGATGCGGCTATTCGCTCTTTCCGGGCGCTGACGGACGCCGCATCGCTGAACGTACAACCGGCAATGGTGCAACTCGTTACGCTGCCTGAGGCGATGACCGCACAGACATTTGCGCAACGCTATCCGAGCACCGTTCCCGCCGCGCAGATCTATATCATCAACGGCGCAGAACCAACCACGAGTTATCCGCGTGGTGCTACTCTCAAGCGCGTGGTTGGAGGAGTGCCGCAATAATGGGTCGTCAGCGCGCGACATTGCTCATTGCAGTCGCGTTGTGGCTCGTTGCGCCTCTTGGGGTCCATGCGCAAACAGTCACGCCACGCGCCTCCCTGCACAGAGCAATTACGGAACTTTCGGTGCTGATGGCCCGCACCGGCATTGCCGCCGCATTTGGCACAGTGGTCGATAGCCAAGTCGTGCTGGTGTGGGAAGGCGCGCCAATCGTACGCGGCAAGCTAGCGTCCGCACGGTTGCTGCTCGCGCAGAAAGAATTTGCGCTCTTGCAAATAGAGATGACACCGGAGCTCGTGGAGATATCTGACGACGGGCAGTTTGGTGTGTCGTGGGGTGTGCTATTCGCCCGGGATCAGCGCTTGCCAACCGCGCCGTTGCGTGTGGGTCGATATCTCAGCGCATGGAAACGCAACGTCGGCGTATGGAAGTTGGTCGCATTTGCACCACTCGACGATGTTTTTCCAACGCCAACGGTGCTGCCAACAGAGATACCGTCGATCGCCTTGGTTATTGAACCGCGCGGTGCCGTGTTCGCGCACGCAGACTCCATGTTTGCCGCAATGGCTGGCAAGCAAGGCACATCGAACGCATTTGCAGCGTATGCCGCGCCGGACGCTATCATATTTCCGGCTGATGGCATAGCGACTGGACCGCTCAATGTGAAAATGCGAATGGACGCATCTGGTGCTGGTCGCTCGCAATGGGAGTGGAAGCCGATAGTGGCCGACGGCGCGGCTGATGGATCACTCGGCTTCACCGTTGGAGAAGCAATTATTCGTGGTAAGAAGGCCGACGGCAGTGCGTCGACGAATTACTCGAAGTATCTCACATTGTGGCGAAAGCAGTCCGACGGGAGTGCGCGATTTCTGACTGATGGAGGTAATGGTCGGCCGGTGCCGGTGGGCCGATAGCGACGGTGCCGTCTGCTCTTTCCGTTTGTATCCGTGTTTTCTGTTGCGGGTGCTTTGGTTAAGAAAGAGCAACCACGAGGGATGCAGAGACGAACAGATACGAACAGAAACGCAGTGATACTACGACAGTAAATGCTCTTTTTAAGACGCCATATTCGCGGGATTATCGTTCTGACAAATTCGGTGGTTGTGCATCGCCGCGCGGCTGCGTGTGAATCAGTAAGGCACCACCAAGTGACACCACGGCACCTAGGACGAACGGCCATTGCAACGACGATGCACGCGCAACAGCACTGGCCAGGAACGGCCCGACCACGCGTCCCATTGACGCCGCACTTTGGTAGGCGCCCAGTACGGCACCGCGTTCATGCGGTGCGGCGGTTGCGGCGACAAGTCCGCTCATGCTGGGGTTGAACAACGCTGATCCAACGCCGAACAGGGCGAGCGCAACAAGCAACAGCGCTATCGAGTGCACTGGCGGAATGCAGGCGAGTCCGATCGCTATGAAAATTGCACCGGCGCGCGTCAGGCTTGCGGCACCAAATCGTTTGGTGAGTGAGCCAATGATCCCGGCTTGGACCGTCACCGAAATCACCCCAACAAATCCGTAGATCCATCCAAGTGCGCGTGGCCCGACGGCGAGTCGATCCGCCGCGAAGAGCGCGAGCGTACTTTGAAACAACGCAACGGCAGCAACGACAATCACAGTCGACCATAAAAGGTCGCGCAGTACCGGTCGTTTGAATTGTGCGATCAGACTCACACGTTTGGCACCCTTCATCGCGCGTTTTTCTGGCGGCAGCGACTCCGGCAAGCGAAACCACGTGAGTACAAACGCTACCAATGACAGAATCGCCGCGCCGTGTGCGACACGCGCGAGCGCACCAAAGTTGTCAGCATTGGCACCAGCAAGCAGTCCGCCTAACGCTGGCCCCAGAATGAAACCGAGACCGAAAGCGGAACCTAGCAGGCCGAGTGCTTTGGGTCGTGTCGCGTCGGTGGTGATGTCTGTGGTGTACGCGTAGGCGGCCGAGATATTTCCGGCCGCCAATCCCGCCAAAATGCGAGAGCCCGCCAGTGAGAGCCCACTGTCGGCGTACGCGAGCATCCACGACGCGCCGGCATTGCCCAGTAACGTGAAGAGCAGGACGGGACGTCGTCCGATGCGATCCGACAGACTGCCCCAAAGCGGTGCGCCAACAAGTTGCCCGAGAGAATACAGACCGAGAAAGAAGATGACCGATGCCGGGTCGACGCCCACTTTCTGGGCGTAAAACGGAAACACCGGGATGATCATCCCGAAGCCAATCAAATCGAGAAAAACAACGAGAAATAACGTGGGCACGGCGGCAACCGGGATGACTGTGGTGCGGAGATGCTATACTGACGCACAGTACTCCGACCACCAAACATTCGGCACCCTGCCCCCGCACATGTCCGACACTGCTCCCGAGAACCGGCGCGAAACGCGCATTCTGGCTGATCTGCAGGATGCCGTGACGCGCATGCATGTGCTGGCCCAGCATCCGCGACTCGTGGTGGCGAAGGGAAAACGGACGCAAGGCGCGCGGCCCATGGCGTGGCAAGTCTTGTTTGAGCGCAGTTTTGGTGGCGCCTTGCCGCCGCTGCGATATCGCGGTGTGGCAGCGCGTTCGCTCATTGCCGTGTTGACGAATGGGTTCGACAGCGAACCGACCTTGGACTCGTTGTGGGCGCATGATCGACTCGGCGACGCGATGGCGGACGGTCCGGTTATTCAGGCGTTTCGTGCGGATCGACTGCCAGATGACGTCGCGAAAGCTCTGGTGGGTATTCTCGTGTTCGAGGAAGACGGATTACATATTGACGGTGTGCGCGCAGTGGCCGGTGAACTTGGCGTGCGTTAACGCGTAGCCGCGCGTACGTTCTTCGCTCATGTCTCTTCTCGCATTATTTGACCTGTCGCTCATTGGGCGACGCGACGCACCCGCGCTCGAGTTCGAGCTAGCTGGCGGCGACGTCGTGTCGCTGACCTTTGGTGCGCTCGAACTGCGTAGTAATCAACTCGCGCGTGCGTTACAGCAACGCGGAATTCGGCGTGACGACCGCATCGCGTTCTACTTGACGAACTGCGTGGAGATCATCGATCTCTGGTTGGCATGCGTGAAGTTAGGCGTAATTGTTGTTCCAATTAATGTGCTGTATCGCGAGCGTGAAATCAGGCACATTCTCGCTGATGCTGATCCACGTGCGGTTATTGCCACGACGTCACAGCTCAGCGCTTTTCCGGCCAGCGTGACGTGTTGGCCGATCGATGCGCTCTCGTCCGAAGCCGCATCGCTGTCGACAACACGTACACACGTGCTCTGTGACGCCACCACACCAGCTGCACTCGTGTATACGTCCGGCACGACTGGCGCATCGAAGGGTGCGGTGTTGACGCACGGCAATTTCGCGTCAAACGCACTCGCGTTGGTTGCCTGTTGGCGCATCACCAACCACGATCGCTATCTCGCAGCACTCCCACTTTTTCATGTGCACGGACTTGCCAACGGTTTGCATTGCTGGCTGGTCAGCGGATGTCACATGAAGTTGGTGGAGCGTTTTGAGCAGACGCGTGCGCAGGCGTGGTTTACCGATTACAAGCCGACCATATTTTTTGGCGTGCCGACGATGTTTGTGCGATTACTTGAACTCTCCGCGCACGATGCACGCGTGATCGGCACGCATATGCGCCTGTTTGTTTCAGGTTCTGCGCCGCTGCCTGCGCATGTCCTCGAAGCATTCGCCGCTCGGTTTGGTCACGTTATCCTCGAGCGATACGGCATGACGGAAACACTGATGAATATCAGCAACCCGTATGACGGAGAACGTCGTGCGGGCACGGTCGGCCTACCGTTGCCGATGACCGGTGTCCGTGTCTGCGACGCAGACGGCGCGGTCGTGGCCGACGGGACGAGCGGTGAACTGTGGGTGTGTGGACCAAACGTCTGCGATGGGTATTGGCGTCGCCCTGATGCGACGGCCGTAGCGTTTGTCGACGGATGGTTTCGCACAGGCGACATTGGGGTGCGCGCGATTGATGGATACATCACGCTGGAAGGGCGACGCAGTGATCTCATCATCTCGGGTGGATTCAACATTTATCCGCGTGAGATAGAAGAGCTGCTGACTGAACAACCGGGCGTGCGCGAAGCGGCTGTCATTGGCGTCGCTGACGACGTTCGCGGTGAAGTACCCGTCGCCTATCTCGTGACGGACGAGACGTTCGACCCAACGGCAGTCGACGCAACGTTGCGTGCGCAGCTCGCGTCATTCAAAGTGCCGCGTCGCTACATCCGCGTTGAAGCGCTTCCGCGCACCGCGCTCGGCAAAGTTCAGAAGCATCTTCTCC
>JAYTTR010000521.1:0-3889 GCA_043744935.1 Gemmatimonadaceae bacterium | reverse complement strand
TTGTCGCTGGGCGTGGCGTTCATACTGATGCGGCGATTCAATGTTTCAGCAAACTTGATGAGTCTTGGAGCGCTCGATTTTGGTTTACTCGTTGACGCTTCAATTGTAATGGTCGAGAATTTTGTGCGACGTCTTGGCCATGCGCCTGGCGCGACAACAAGCGAGCGGTCGGTGCTGATTCGAGACGCGGCATTCGAGGTCGGACGTCCCATCGTTTTCGGTGTGTGCATTATCATTGCCGTTTACATCCCGATTTTTAGTCTCGAGGGCCTCGAAGGGCGCATGTTTGCACCGATGGCGTTTGCAGTGTGCGTTGCCGTACTCGGCTCGCTCATCCTCGCACTCTCCTACGTGCCGGCCATCTCCGCGTTGCTGCTGCACAACGTGCAAGAGACACCGAATAGGTGGTTCGACGCGCTTACGTTGCGTTATGAGCGAGCGCTCACGTGGGTGCTCCGTCATCAACGTGTGACGATCGGCAGCGCGTTCGTGGTGCTCGCCGCGACGCTGCTAACGGTGCCGTTTCTCGGCAGTGAGTTCATGCCGGTACTGGACGAAGGCTCGCTGTTGATCGAGACGCGTCGATTGCCGAGCACTGCGCTGGCCAACGGTACGAACATCTCGAACGACGTTGAACGCACACTGCTGCGCTTCCCCGAAGTCGCGAGCGTCGTCACGAATCTCGGACGGCCTGATCTTGCGACGGAAACGATGGGACTCTACGAAGCCGATGTGTACGTGCTCTTCAAGCCAGGCGCTCCAGGCATGCGACCACGGGCGCAACTGATCGCCGCGATGGATTCCGCGCTCGGCACCATTCCCGGTCTTGACATTGATTTTTCTGCACCGATGGCGATGCGACTCAGCGAAGTCATGTCGGGGGTACGCACCCAGCTCGGTGTAAAGATTTTTGGTGACAGTCTGCCTGTGCTGCAACAAAAGGCGGAAGAAATTCGTGCCGTGGTGGAATCGGTAAACGGAGCGGCGGATGCGTCAGTGCGCGTCAGCGCTGGTGCGATGCAGGTGGAGCTGGATCTTGATCGTGGTGCGCTGGCACGCTACGGCCTGAATGTGTCTGACGTACGCGATGTCGTGCAGGCATCCATCGGCGGTCGCACGGCCTCTGTTGTAACTGACGGTCGGCGTCGCTTTCCCATTGTGGTCAGACTTTCCGATGGCTACCGCAATTCGCCTAAAGCAATTGAAGAGCTGTTGCTTACCACACCAACCGGTGCGCGCATCGCTCTCTCGCAAGTTGCGGCCGTGCGTGTGGTTGAAGGCCCCGAAACTATCGACCACGAAAATGGGCGGCGCGTGACGGTAGTGCAAAGCAACGTGCGCGGACGTGATCTTGGCGGGTTTGCTGCGGACGTTCAGCGTGAGGTCGCGCGTCGCGTCACGATACCCGCCGGGTACTACGTGACCTACGGCGGACAGTTTGAAAACCAACAACGTGCGCTGCAACGATTGTATGTGGTGGTGCCCATCGTGCTACTCATCATCGGCGGTTTGCTGTATGCGAGCTTTGGTAGCGCTCGTCAGGCACTCATCGTGATGCTCAACGTACCATTTGCGCTTGTTGGCGGCGTTGCCATGTTGTGGATACGCCATCTCAACTTGAGCCTCAGTAGTGCCGTTGGATTCATCGCGCTGTTCGGCGTTGCAGTACTTAATGGCGTCGTGCTTCTGTCCTACGTCAATGACTTGCGACGTGCGGGTCACACCGCGGACGATGCTATTCGCGAAGGTGCGGTCACTCGCTTTCGTCCGGTGTTGATGACCGCGCTTGTGGCGGGCTTCGGGTTCATTCCGATGGCACTGTCCACGAGCCCGGGGTCGGAGGTGCAACGCCCGTTGGCATCGGTGGTGATCGGTGGGCTACTGACATCTACGTTGCTGACGTTATTCGTTCTGCCCGCCGTGTACGCGCGATTAGGGAATCGGGACTAGGGGTTAGGGATTAGGGGTGGTTCATCCGTAGTCCCTACTCCCTAATCCCTTTTCCCTAGCACTGCCTCATTCCCTGAACAATCGGGTGCATAGGTGACACTTCACACCGGGTACATAGGGGACAGTGAGGTGAGTGGATACCGGGTCATGCGTGGATGATACCTGACGTTCAGCGAAACGCGCGAGGAGCGCGGTCCCGAACTGCATCGATTAGATGCCGTCGTCGATTTCGTCGAGGCCGACATGGTACGTGTCGAAGGCGGTGGCGAGTTACCGCAACCGAGTTAGGAAGCGGATGGGGCGAATTAGAATGCCGCCGGCGCCGAGTCCGCGGTCGCTGCGGTAGCGATCCGCCAACGCAACGGTGATGCGCCCGTGACTCGCCGTTAACTCGGAAGGTGTCATCGCGATGTCGAAGAGAGCGTATCGACCGCGCACTGACTACGGAAAGGGATTCTCGACACCGAGTTCCGGGAACAACGAGAAGTCGCGATCACGAGTGAGGAGCGCGTCGACGCCGTGCGCGATGCAGATTGCGGCGATGCGCGCATCATGCACGACCGCGCCGCGCACGCGGGGGCGACGCAGGAAGCCCGACAACACGCTGGTGAATCCCTGCGATTCGCCGAGGAGTCGAAGGGTCGGCGCGGCGAACCACCCTTCCAGTTGCGCCCATGCCTGTTGGGACGTGCTCGCGGTCTGTCGCCAGATCTTTGGATTGGTGACCACGCTGAAAAACTCGTACACGCAGGGCCACGGGATGGCCCACGGGTCGCGACCTGCGGCGAGTGCCCGCAAGCGATCCTGCGCAACCGCGTGCTCTGCCACTTCGCGGCGATGCGCGTAGACGAGCACGTTCGTATCGACAGCAATCATCGTGTATCACTGTAAATCGCATCTCGCAGATCGGGCCACGACATACTCTCGAGCGGGTTCGTGTCACGCGCATCACCGACACTCAGATCGGGCAGATGGTAGGTGGTCGGTGCGTCCTCAGCCGCGAGCACTCGGCGAAGGCCCTCTTCGACCACGGCGCGCAACGGGACACCTGATCGCTGCGCGTGGCGCTTGGCCCGCGCCAGCAACGCGTCGGCGATATCGATCGTCGTTTTCATGTGATACAGTCTACCCATATCACGCAGTATGGGCAAACTTGCCACAACAATAAATCAATCACGAATGTCAAAGGCGAAGGTGCGCTGACCGATCACTTACTCAACCCCGTCACGGACGCCACCCACACATCACTCTGAAAATCACTCAGCGTAGAGCACAGCCACCCATCATGTTCGGCGATTCCGTTCGACGCGCTGCTGTGCAGCCGCGATGGTTCATCGAAGCGCAGTACCTTTCGAAATGAACCATCAGAGATCCGGTATTCAACGACTGCGCCTCGCATAGCAGTCATCAGCGGTAATCGCTTCGTGACGTAACGACTGCGTCCGTCGCTGGAGCGCACGGCCGCTCCAAACCCGGCGGTCATCGAATCAATTGCGGATACGGCGAGGCGCGTGCTCGCGCCGCCATCCATTGGCTGAGCAACCGCGTGCCACGCTGTGTCGTAGCCTACTGGATGGAAACGTTGTATCGTGGCATAAGGTCACTGATGAAAGGTTAAGGTGATTGGCAGCACCGGAGGTCGTGACGAGGAGAGGCTGAATGATCGATACACCAAACGCTCATCAGCATATTGCGCGACCTGTCGTGCGAGAACGCCTCTGAGAGTTGGAGCGCTTACGTCAACGGTTGTAGTGCAACAGTTAATCGCACGCCTCGCAAATAGTTACAGTGTCCGCCACGTGTGACCACGACTCCGTCCCGAACGAAATCGCGATAGCCAGGCGCGCTGATGGTCACGCGATAGGTGCCGGGCCTCTCACCGGCACCGGAGAGACTCGGTGGCACAATGCCAGGGAACGGCGTGGAAAGCTCCGAAAAT
>JAYTTR010000520.1:0-3897 GCA_043744935.1 Gemmatimonadaceae bacterium | reverse complement strand
ATGACGATCTGCCCTGCATGGACGATGATGATGTTCGGCGTGGTCGACCCACCGTGCATCGCGTGTATGGTGTGCCGGTCGCGACGGCAGCAGGCCTCGCCATGGTGCCACTCGCCGCGCGCAGTGCGTGGCATGCCGCGAAGGCCCTGGGTTTGCCCGACGACGAGTCGGCCTCGATTGTGCGCGATTTGATGGATGCCTCGGGTGGCGGCGGTATGATTGGGGGACAGCTGCTTGACCTCGAGGCCGAGGGTGTTCATCTCACACTCGACGCGCTGGAACGCGTGCATCGACTTAAGACGGGGGCGTTGATCATGGCCTCCGTGTCGCTTGGCGCACGCGCAGCGCGTGCCAATGACGCGCGACGCTTGGCGCTAGCGCGTTACGGTGCGGCTATTGGCCTGGCCTTTCAGATTGCCGACGATGTCCTCGACATCACGGCGACGACCGACCAGCTTGGGAAGACTGCCGGTCGGGATCTTGATCTGAACAAGAGTACATATCCGGCGCTTCTCGGCGTGGAAGGAGCCGTTGAGCGTGCTGTTGCCTTAGTCGAGGACGGATGCGCCGCGCTTGCGGAGGAGGGGTTACTGACTCCGACACTTGAGCAGTTGGCGCGTTTCATCGTCGAACGTCGTTCTTAACCGCGCGGTCCGACCCGCGACGTCACATCAGACTTACCATGGCCATCCTCGAAAACATTCAGTCTCCGGCAGACTTGCGCGGTCTCACTCGCGATGAGCTGCGTACGCTCGCCGACGAAATGCGCGCGCGCTTGATCGACGTCTGTTCACGTACGGGCGGTCACATCGGTGCGGGACTCGGTGTCGTGGAGTTGACGATCGCCATGCACACCGTCTTTCAAACACCGCGTGATCAAATTGTGTGGGACGTTGGTCATCAAGGCTATCCACATAAACTGCTCACTGGTCGGAACGCGGAGATGGAAACAATTCGCCAGGAGGGCGGACTGTCCGGGTTTTTGAAGCGTTCGGAAAGTCCCTACGACACCTTTGGCGCAGGTCATGCTGCAACAGCGATTTCCGCCGCGCTCGGCATGGCCGCCGGACGCGATATCCTTGGCGAACACTTCAAGGTCGCGGCGATTCTCGGCGATGGCGCGCTGTCGTGTGGACTTGCGTATGAAGGGTTGAACAACGCGGGGCATTCGGAGCGCGATATCATTGTCGTGCTGAACGACAACGAGATGTCGATCGCGCCCAATGTCGGTGCGATGCACAAATATCTCACGTCGATTCAGCGCAACCCATTGTACAATCGACTTCGTTCGAAGATTGGAGAAATTGTCGACAACGCTCCCGGGCCGTTCAAGGGCGCGAGTACGTTGCTGCGAAAGTGGGAGGAGAGCGTGAAGTCGTTTCTCACGCCGGGTGTGTTGTTTGAAGAACTCGGATTTCGGTATTTCGGACCGATCGACGGTCATGACATTGATGCGCTGCTGGAGACATTTAGCGCTGTGCGCGATATGAACACGCCGCGCTTGGTGCATGTCATCACGCAAAAGGGCAAAGGATTCCCCGCTGGAGAACACGGCGAGAAATGGCACGCGTTGCCGCCCGGACACGATCCTGCGACAGGCAAGCAGTTAAAAGCGTCAACAGCAAATCCTGCCTACACGGCCATCTTTGGAAAGGGCTTGGCGGAATTGGGTGCCGAGCGCGCCGAGGTTGTGGTCATCACGGCAGCCATGCCTGGCGGCACAGGTGTAAACACGTTTGCGAAAGCGTATCCGAATCGGTTTTTTGATGTCGGCATTGCTGAAGGACATGCAGTCACGTTTGCGGCGGGCTTGGCAACACGTGGTTTGCGACCGATCGTCACGATCTACTCCACGTTCTTGCAACGTGGTTTCGACAACATCATTCATGATTGCGCGTTACAGCATTTGCCCGTCGTGTTTGCGCTGGATCGCGCGGGGCTTGTTGGCGAGGATGGCGAGACGCACATGGGTTTGTACGACATCGCCTACATGCTGGCCATCCCCGGCATGACCGTCACCGCGCCGAAAGATGCGCACGAGATGCTCGGATTGTTGCGCGCCGGTGTTGAGCACACAGCGGGTCCGTTCTGTTTGCGTTACCCGCGCGATGCCGCACCTGATGCCGTGCCGGAGATGTCGAAAATACCGGCCGTGCCTTACGCCACATGGGAGGTGTTGCGACGTGGTCGCGAGGTGGCGATTCTGGCCGTTGGTACCATGGTGAGTACTGCGCTCGCCGCAGCGGACGCACTGCGTGCCGAAGGACTCGATATCACGGTGGTGAACTGTCGTTATCTCAAACCGTACGACGAAGAGACGCTCAATGCTGTGCTTGCGGATCATACGCACGTGCTCACTGTCGAAGAGGGCGCGCTCGTGAACGGTTTCGGAGCGTACATGACCGCGATCATTCAACGGCTCGCACCGACGGTGCGCGTGGCGACACATGGCGTGCCTGATCGCATTGTGTATGCGGCATCGCGCGCCAAACAGCTGACCTCGATCGGTCTCGACGCTCCCGGAATTGCCGATCGCGTGCGCGCGTTGCACGAATCGGAAGCGATGGCTCGCTGATGCGCGTCGGCGTGATCGGCCATCGTGGATATGCCGGACTTCCAGAAATCCTCGGCACACTGCTCGACATCGCTCCCGAACTTGGGCTCGAACTTGCATTCGAGGAGGAGTTGTGGGACATCGCTGAAGAAGGCGGAAGACTGGACAATCCCGCACATGTCGATGCGCTGTTCACGCTTGGTGGCGACGGTACGCTGTTGCGCGGGGCGCGCTTTCTCGATGGTCATTCTGTACCGATTCTCGGAATAAATCTGGGGCGACTTGGATTTTTGACGAGTTGTAGCGGTGAGGAATTTGAAGACGGTGTTCGACGCTTCGCGCGCGGAGAATTTACGTCCGTCGCACGAATGGCCTTGTCCTCATACGTACTTGATCGCGACGGTAACGAACGTTGCGCGTGGCTCTCGCTCAACGATGTCGTATTGCACAAAGGGGGATTTGCGCGGCTCGTGCGTTTCTCCGTCTCCGTGGACGACGAGCCAATTGGCTCGTACTCGGCCGATGGTTTGGTGATCTCCACGCCAACGGGTTCCACCGGATATTCACTGTCCGCCGGTGGTCCGATCGTTGTTCCGACCGTGGAGAGCATCGTGCTCACGCCGGTATCGCCGCACACCCTGGCGATGCGGCCGCTGGTGCTACCGCCCACGGTGGCGGTAAAAGTGCGCGCTGATGATGGCCCGGCCGAACTTTTGGTAACGATCGATGGACAGGTCGGTACTACGTTCACCTCTGGAGAAACGCTCGTCGTCTGTCGCGCGCCCAACCCCGTGCAAATTGTTCGCTTCCCTGGTACGACGTTTTTTAATCGACTTCGTCGAAAGTTGGGTTGGGGTGGTCTCTCCGAACGTGACGGCGAGACTACCTGAGCAGTTGCTGCGACCGAGACGCTGATGCTTGTTGAACTCCGTATTCGAAACGTTGCGGTTATTGATACCGTCTCGTTGCCACTGGCAGCGGGCTTGAATGTGTTGACTGGTGAAACGGGTGCTGGCAAATCATTGATTGTTGGGGCGCTTGGCATGCTTTTGGGTGAGCGTGCGGCATCCGATCGTGTGCGCAGCGGTGCGGAGAAGGCGACGGTAGAAGGCGTATTCGATGCTCGAGAGCTCGCCCAAGTTCGCGCGCTTTTGGATGAACGCGGTATTGAAGTGGACAGCGACGTGTTGGTGCTAAAACGCGAAATCGGCAGCAATGGGCGGTCCCGTGCGTGGATCAATGGATCACCGGTCACCGCAACGGTGTTGGCCGATATCGGCGCGCAGTTGGTCAGCGTGCACGGTCAGCACGATTCGCGTCAGTTGCTCGACGGAGATCATCAA
>JAYTTR010000519.1:0-3903 GCA_043744935.1 Gemmatimonadaceae bacterium | reverse complement strand
CTCGCACCGCATGCACGTCCTGTCCATCCACCACATCGCGCGAAATGTCGTACGACGCGCCGCGCTTGTAGATGTCGTTGACGGCAGACGCGCGTTCGATCGCGGTGCCCATGCCATACCGATTATTCTCGATGACAAAGAGACACGGCAACTTCCAGAGGCCGGCCATATTCAGCGCTTCATGAAATGCGCCGTTGTTCACGGCCGCTTCGCCCATGAAACACACAATGACCTGATCGCCGCCGCGGTACTTGATGGCAAAGCCAACGCCAGCGGCAATGGGAATGTGACCACCCACAATACCGTGGCCGCCCAGGAAACCGAGTTGCTTGTCAAACATGTGCATCGAGCCGCCTTTGCCCTTCGCACAGCCGTCTTGTCGACCGAATAACTCCGACATGACCGCACGTGGCGTCATGCCACGCGCGAGCGCCTGTCCGTGATCACGATACGTGGTGATGATGTAATCGTCAGCGCGCAGCTGCGAGATAATGCCGGTCGAAATGGCTTCTTGCCCGATGTACAAATGACAGAACCCACCAATGCGACCAATCGCGTACATCTCGGCCGTGCGCTCTTCGAATCGGCGCTGCAGCAACATCGAATAGAGGAGCTCGCGATTGAGCGTCGCCGTGCTCGCCGTCTCGGTGGTGGGGCCGGTCGCGGGGGGAAGCGCAGTTGATTCCGGTTTTTTACGGGCCTTCGTGGTGGGCATGATGGGGACTTTGGGAATAGGGAAGAGGGAATAGGAATTCAGAACGGACCTACACCCTCGCTCCTGCTGCAACCACTTGCTCCCACGCGTGATAACTCGAACGCACCAGCGGACCACTTTCAACATGACGAAAACCCATCTGCATACCGGCGGCGTACAATTCGCGAAACTCTTCGGGTGTGACGTACCGATCTAACTCGATGTGTCCATCCGACGGCCGCAAGTATTGGCCGAGGGTGAGAATGTCGACGTCTACAGCACGCAAATCTTTCATGACTTCGATTACTTCTTGATTCGTTTCGCCCAGTCCGAGAATGATGCCCGTTTTCGTAGGGATTTGAGGAGCAATGCGTTTCGCAATGCGAAAAATGTCGAGTAGGCGTTCGTAGCGACCGCCTGGACGGGCGCGTTTGTACAGACGCGGCACCGTTTCGGTGTTGTGATTGTAGATGTCGGGACGAGCGTCGAGCACGGTGCGAATCGAATCTTCGTTGCCTTGAAAGTCGGGCACGAGCACTTCGATGGAGCAGGTTGGCAGTTGCGCGCGAATCATCCGGATGGTTTCGGCGAAGATGAAGGCGCCAAAATCCGGGAGATCATCGCGATCGACCGATGTGATCACGGCGTGGCGAAGGTTCAGCTCGGCGATCGCCTGCGCAACCCGTGACGGTTCTTGGATATCATAAGATGGGGGTCTCCCGTGCGACACAGCGCAGTAGGCGCAATTGCGCGTGCAGACGTCCCCCAAAATCATGAACGTCGCAGTGCCATGCTCCCAGCATTCGCCAATGTTAGGACAGTGTGCTTCTTGGCACACCGTGTGCAAATCGAGATCCTTCATGAGTTGTTTGAGGCGCATGTAATTTGCGCCGCCCGGTGCCTTCACCTTGAGCCATTGTGGCTTTCGTTCCGGCAGCGGGTCGCGGCGATGGCGACCCATGATTTGATGCAGCAGCTCGGCCATGTTTTGCGCGAGGGAAGACTGGGGGAGCCCGGCGGTCCGGGGTGAATCGGGAAGATAATTCTGTGTTACGCGGGAGGCCACAACTGCGTAACTGTCAAAACGTATTTAGAAAGAATGCAGTTGCCGTATCCGTATCTCTGCGAGTAGCGAAACTGCGCCCGACACGTATCGTAGAACTATAGACCGTTCATCATTTGCTTGAGGATTTCGTCCATGCTGCGCACCCTACTCACCATCGGCTTTGTTGCCTTGATTGGGCTTTTCGCCTTGAAGCTCATTTTCGGGCTGCTCGGTCCGCTGGTCGGAGTATTGCTAATACTTATGGGATTTGCATTGAAATTGGCGTTGATTGGCGCCGTGCTGTACGTGGTGGTGCGCGTCATCAGTCCGGATACGGCAAAACGGATCACGGGCAAGTTCAAGTACTAGGGGTTAGGGGAAAGGGGTTAGGGGTTAGGGAGTCGTCACTCGCTGCTGCTCTCGTCGGCGACGTTTTCGGAGATTGGGTTTTCGCCATCGGGCGTGTCCGTGCTCCGGCCGCGCGCGCGACGAGAGCCACCACGACGGCCGCGACGACCGCGTCGGCGGGAGCGGGCTTCGGCGTCCGGACCAACAGGCGCGATAGCGCCTTCAGCGCCTTCAGTGGTGTCAACCGCATCGGCTGCGTCGTCATCGCTCCCTTCGGCGTAGGGGCCGTCTTCGCCCTGTGATTCGGGAGATGTGGTATCGTCTCCCAATTCAGTATTGCCGCGAGTCTTGGACTTGCGTCGACGCGAGCGCCGGTTCCGTCGACGTTTGCGTTCCCGAAGCGCGGCATCGTCCGCACTCTCCGCAGTTTCAGCCGCTTCGGATGGTGCGGCGTCGAGAACGGTGGTTGGCGAATCCTCGATCGGTGCAACATCTCCGGCTACTTCGCGTGGAAGCGGCGGCTGCTCACCGGCCAGAGCCTCCAATGCGGCGACGTGTTCAAGTGCTGCCGGAATTTTTGCTTCAACTTTTTCTTCAACTTTTGGCGACGGCGTTTTCGCGAGTCGCGCGCGCCGATTGCTGGCTGGTCCAGCAAACGGGTCAACCATCGCTGCTTCGATCTCTTCAGCGGTGAGTGCTTCAGCCACCCGCGCGCGCGACGGACGCACGATGTCACGTGGAATCTCACGCGAAACGTCACGCACATTTTCGTGCGGCATTTCCGGCCGTGTCTCGCGAATGTCTTTCACCGGCTCGCGCGGACGTCGGGTCTCACGTCGGGCGGCGGACGGAGCATCCTCGAGCGACGAATCGCCACGCCCGCGATCACGCGTGCGCTCTCGCAAACGATCGACGGTTAGCTCCGGCTCTTCGCGCCGCTTTGGCTGCGGCGTGTTGGAGCGCGACTGCCGCGCGCTCGATTCTGTCGTTTGTTCGGGCGCCGTGGTGGGTACTGCGCGACGACCTCGCGCACGCCAGCCCCACCGCAGTGTGGCAAGTGCGTCCCGCATCATCACGCGACGCGTGTCGCGCATCCGCACGCCGTACGTGGGCTCCATCGGCACGGACTCAACGCGTCGGGCGTGTGGTACAAGTCGAAGCAGCAGGTCGGCGTTGGCCGTCCAGGAATCGCCTTCGCAAATCGGGTTATCGCCAACCGTGCGCAGCAGGTCCCGCAGCACGGAGATGCGAGCGAGTCGCATGGAACCGGTAAGATCACGCACGCCGTCAATGCGCACAAACGGGCGTAACGCCCATCCGGCGGCCGTGAACAATCGACGCACCGGTGATGGCGCATCAACCACTGCTGTGCGCTCGCCCACGACTACATCAGCACCGCCCTCGAACCGTCGCGCGAATTCCGGAACGATGCCAGGCGGATCGGTGAAGTCACCCTGCAGCAAGAGCATCGCATCGCGCCGAGGGTAGCGCGTGTGGGCAGAGACGTAGCGTGCGAGGGCGTCGACTGCGCCTGCATATCCCACGGTTTTTACGCCCCGCAACACGGTGACCGGCATCGTATGCGCGTACTGCTCGGCTACATCTGCGGTCTCGTCGGAACTCGCGTCGTCATAAACTACAACTTCGTACTCGCGCGGAAACTCGGCGAGGACCGTTCGAAGCCGCCATAACAGGACGCCAATGGTTGCGACTTCATTATGCGCGGGAATGGCGAGGTAGAGCACGAGTGCGGACGGGGGTCGGGAGGAAGTGGGTGGATCCGGCGCGCCGCGCTTTTGCCGCGTCTGCACCCGTC
>JAYTTR010000518.1:0-3909 GCA_043744935.1 Gemmatimonadaceae bacterium | reverse complement strand
CGTTGAAGCGCACGCTCGGAAACGAAGGAAACTCATCGCGTGGCAGTCCAAGCAGTTTGAACTTGGAGCGACCGCATTCGAGGGTCACGCGCTGTTCGCCACTCGCCGCAATTTTCACGGGCGATGGTGGTAACTCGCGCGCGATCTCGCTGAGTTTCTTTGCCGGAATTGTAATCGCTCCCGGAGTCTCAACATCCGCCACAACTTCTGTGCTGACGGCGATATCGAGATCGGTGGCCGATAACCGGATTCCACGCTCTGTCGTTTCCACGAGCAGATTCGCCAGTACGGGCAATGTTGTTTTTGCCGGTACTGCGGCGGTTACCGCCTGGAGTCCTTCGAGGAGTTTCTCTCGCGATATTGTGAAGCGCATGCCCGTTCTGTGGAAGGACTGCTGCGAACTGCTGTTAGAAGTACTCTTAGATAAAAAACTAGTAGTAGCAGTAGAGCATGTGGGTTTGTGTACGGACGCCGCAACGTACGTATGGTGAACGACTTTCGCCACGTCTCGTCATGTGCATTCGATGTCGAGTGGTCGCAAATCTCCGCACTGGTCCACCTGGACGTGGTTGTTCGATGTGGAGGGCCGTGGATGCGTGGGGATTCAGGTGCCCAATTGTCCGGTTGTCCGCAACGTTTCCAACATCACTCGAACCTTCTGTACACGCTCCGCAAACGTTGCATCCGCCGTTCGTTCTTCTGCCACGCGATCCAGAGAATGAATGACCGTCGAGTGGTCTCGGCCGCCAAAGGCATTGCCTATTTCTACAAGCTGCAGCGCCAGCAATTCCCGACAGAGGTGCATCGCCACCTGACGCGGGACGGTGAGCTGCTTGGTGCGCGTTTTGGAGCGCAATCCGTCCGGCGTGACGCCCCATTCGCGCGAGACGACCTGTTGAATGGTCGCCACCGTGATCGTGGTGGGTGGTATGTCGGGAAATTCAGAGGAGGACGCGCCGCGCAGTTTGTCGCGCAGTGCCTCGCGCGCCAGCTCAACGGAAATCTCGCGATGCTTGAGCGATGCGTACGCCAGCAGTTTAATGATGGAACCTTCGAGCTCGCGGACGGATGACTTCACATGTTGCGCGATGAATTCAATGACTTCGTCTGGAATGGTGAGTTCGAGGTGATCGAGACTGGCTTTCTTTTTCAGAATCGCGATACGATGCTCGAAATCCGGCGCGTCAATGTTGGCCACCATGCCCCATTCAAACCGTGAGACAAGACGCGCCTCAAGTCCAGGGATGTCCTTGGGTGGGCGATCCGAAGTGAGCACGACCTGCCGTCCCGCTTCATAAATGGCGTTGAACGTGTGGAAAAACTCCTCCTGCGTGCCCTCTTTGCCCTTCAAAAATTGGACGTCGTCAACGAGCAAAAGGTCGATTTCGCGAAAGCGACGCCGAAAGTCCCCCATCGCGCCGGTTTGGATGGCCGTCACGAACTCATTAGTGAACTGCTCGGTACCTACATAGGCCAATCGAAGCGTGGGGGTGCGCCGCAACAGCTCGTGCGCGATGCCCTGCATGAGATGCGTTTTTCCAAGCCCGGTGTCGCCGTAAATGAACAGCGGATTGTAAACCTTGCCGGGTGCCTGTGCGGCGGCCTGAGCGGCGGCCGCGGCAACGTCGTTGGACTTGCCAATTACAAATTGGTCGAAAACGTATCGAGGATTAAGTGGCGTTGAAATGCGCCATTGCTGTTGCCTTGCTGTATTAACAACTGGTGTCGCCGGCGCCTGAACAAACATGTCCATTTGCTGGCGGGTGACGCGTTCCTCGTGTACTCGAAACCGAACTTTCAGCGGATGACCGAGTGCCACTGGGCTAAAGCTCGCCAGTAAATCGGCGTGTTTGGACTCATTCCAGTCGGCTGAAAACTGGTCCGGTGCACCCACGTGCAGCGTGTCGCCCTCGACGCTCAGCGCCTCGGTGTTTTCCAGCCATGTGCGATACGTCTGCTCCGGAAGCACCTGACGCGCCCTTTGGCGGAGGCGGTCCCAGAGTTCGGCTGGCGAAAGCGACATGCAGAGGGGCGGGGGTTGAAGCCAACGGGTCGCGAGGCATCGCGAAGTGCCAAAGCAGGGCGGGGGCCGAAGCTATCCTTCAGCATGTGGATAAGTCAAATGCGTGACCAGCCGGAGCTCCACGTTCGCGCAGAATACGCAGCGATGACCTTGACCGAAAGCCATGGGCGAGCGTATCTTACGAGGCTGGACCTTGGGTCATTTCTTAGCCGACTGTCGTTGCGCGAGTTTCGCGCGCCGTGCTCGGCCGCACTCCGCCGAGTCTTCGGCAATCGCACGAGAAACTTATGGGCAAGCCTACATATCATCCCCGCAACACCAAGCGGGTCCGCAAACACGGGTTTCGGACGCGCATGGAAGACAAGTGGGGACGCGCTGTCCTCGCCCGCCGTCGCAAGAAAGGACGGAAGCGTTTAACCGTGCAGATCCCGTCGAAGTACGCGGGCGTCTGATGCTCGTTCGTTCCCGCGTGCGCAGCGTCTGACACGCGGGACCGAACTCGAAGTCGTTCGACACGAGGGGAAGCGGGTGCGCACGGCATCGATCGAGGTGCGCGCGACTGCTTCCCTTCACGCGTTTCCACGTGTCGGGTTCATCGTGCCGCGATACAAGCATTCGGCGGTCGATCGCAATCGCCTGAAACGTCGACTTCGCGAACTCGTACGGCTTGAAGTACTCCCCACGTTGCGCACCATGGACGTGGTCTTTCGTGTTGTTCCGCAGGCGTACCAACGCGATTTCGAGACATTGCGCAAAGACGTGCAATCACTCGTACGACAGTTAGCCACCATCGCGTTGCCATGATGGAACCCGGCATGACCGTACCGGCGAAAATCCTTGTTGTCGGTGTGCGTGCGTACCAAGTGGTGCTCTCGCCCGTCTTCGGCGGAGCGTGTCGCTATTATCCTTCGTGTTCTGCGTATGCGATCGAGGCGCTCGAGCGTCACGGTGCATGGCGCGGTGGATGGTTAGCGCTCCGACGGATCGGACGCTGTCATCCCTTCCGGCCCGGGGGCTTTGACCCGGTGCCCTGATCGCGCGATGATCGCGCGATCGACCCAGCCCTCGGTGTAATTCTTTCGATCCATGGAACCTCGCCGTATTGTTCTCGCCGTCATCTTGATGGCGGCAGTGCTTGTTCTCACGCCGTTGCTGTTCCCAACGCCAAAACTGGCGCCGGGCGCGGGCCTCGTGATCACCGATTCTCTGATGCGCGCGGACAGTGCCGCGAGCAAGGCAGTCGCGTTCTCGCCGGTGGTTCCGGGCGCGGGCGTCGTAACGCCAGGTGTGATTGCGCCGGGCGCGATCTCGGCGAGCGCGGCCCCTGTCACGCCAATTGACACCACCGCCGTCACAACTGCACGCGCCATCTTTCGCACGACGAATCGCGGTGCGGCGCTGATCGGCGCGCAGATGCAGCAGTATCCCACGCTTGCCAATCGCAGTCGCACGAAAGGCGAACCCGTCGAGCTCGCGAGTCCCGGAGATCGACTGTTAGCGTTCCGCCTGGTGACGCCTGGCGACACGGCGCCGCTTGATCGGCAGCAGTTTCGTACCACACGCTCGGAAGCAGACGGCAAAACGACGGTGCGTTATGACGCGACGGTGGCTGCGCGCGCCGTGAGTATCACGTACTCGTTCATGCCGGACAGCTATCGCGTCCACATCGCGGCCACGGTGGCCGGTGCACCGCCGAGCAGTTATTTGCTGGTGGATATGCCGCCGGGTTTTCGCTCGTCAGAGGCAGATACGACCGAAGATCATCAGCATCTCGCGTACGCCTACAAGCCCGACAAACAAAACGCCAAAGGCGTGGCTTTTCGCTCGCTTGATCCAGGCGAACGTAAAATCGAACCAGGGCCCATCACATGGGTCGTTGCCAAGAA
>JAYTTR010000517.1:0-3911 GCA_043744935.1 Gemmatimonadaceae bacterium | reverse complement strand
ATGAGCCACCCGTTTTCGCCTGAGGCGCGCGCCATCTGCAGCATTTGCACATTGGCCGGCAACACCGCCGCGAGTAGCGCGATCAGTCCCCATGCTGCGGCACGGCGTGTCTTCGACCAGAGCAATCCAATCGCACCGGCAATCTCCGCGACACCACTAAGCTGTACCGCCAGCGGGGCGTTCGGCATCCACGCAGGCACGATGCGTTCAAAAAATCGATGCCCAACGAAATGAAAAATGCCCGCCGCGCCAAACAGCAGCACCGCGGGCATCACATTTCGGAGTCGCGTCATCCGGCTGTCGGTGCCGCGTACCAGAGCACCGCGAAAAAATGACAAGCACTGCCACCCAGCACAAACAGATGCCACACCGGATGCGACCAACTGCGCTTCGCCAGATAAAACACACAGCCACCCGTATACAGCAAGCCACCCGCACCCAGCAACATCAGTCCCGCACTCGGTAACGCCTGCATGAGCGGTTTGAGCGCAATGATGATGACCCAACCCATTGCGATATACATCGCCGTTGATGCACGCTGAAATCGCGGACCAAATTTCAGCTTGAAGAGCACGCCCAGTGCCGCGAGTGTCCACACGATGCCAAACAGCGACCATCCCCATGCTCCCCGGAGTACACCAAGAGTGAACGGTGTGTACGTCCCGGCGATCAACAAGTAAATGGCCGCGTGATCAAACACACGCAGTCGCTGCTTGAGCGTCGGATGCGGGATGGCGTGATAGAGTGTGGACGCCGCATACAACGCGATCAGTGTGGCACCAAACACGCTCGCACCAATCACCATGAGACGTTCGCCGCGCGCCATGGCCGCGAGCACGAGCACCGGCAGACCAACAAGGCTTGCCAGCAAACCAACACCATGCGTCAGGGCGTTGGCGAGTTCTTCGCGCGGCGAGGCGATCCGGTGTTCACTCATGGCTGCAATCTATCCTACCTGGCGTTCTTCGTCCAAATCACCAGCGAACCACATTGATTGATCCCGAGAAATTGCGGAGGAATTTCGGCCGCGTGCGTGTAGGCTTCCACACCGAATACCTCCTCCGGCCGGACGAGTGTAAGTTCGTCGACACTCGAGATGCGTCCGTCGAGATAGACCGACGGCACGCATACCGCAGGACCGCGTTCGATCGTGATGCTGGTGCTCATGTTGCGACGTTGAATTCGCAACGACGGAAGTCCTTGCAACACACTGACCATATCAGGTCGATTTTCGATGTCACGATCGGTGAGAAAATATCCACCACCAACTTTCTTGCGCTCTTCAAATCCTTTACGTGAGACGTTTGCTCCGCGTTCGCCTTTGACGTCGACTTTGGCTAAAACCGTCGCTGCGGGTAATGCAACATCAGCCACCGTCACCTGACCTGGCCGGAGATCGATCTGCATTGTTTGTGGACCGTAGCCGAGCTTTCGCGCGCGGAGCGTTTGCGTGCCGGCCGGTAGTCCCGCGAGTACGTATTTTCCATCGGCATCAGTGCGGGTCAAGGTGTCCGCACTTGGCGCGGTGATAAGGGTATTGGCTTGTGGCACGCCGCTTCCGTCGCGCACTGTACCACGCACCGTGGAACTACCGCGTAGACGAACCGCGGGCGCGAGTGTAGGTGCGCCCATCCGCGATGTTGGTCGCGCCGCCGACGCGGTCACCGGTACCAGCTCGGTGCTGACTAGAAAATCGCGATGTGAAATGCGAACCGGGTACAACACAAAGTCGATCGCACTCGTCGTCATCGGACCGGCATCGACTTCTGCCGTAATGCTGATATCCGTCGGCAGTCCGCACGCCACGTAGTTCCCGAGGCTATCGGTACGTACCACCTGCACCGGGCGATTCATCGCGATCGATTTTCCGTTGGTTTCCATCGCGAGCCACGAGAATACCGCTCGCGCGCCACGTAACCGTGTATCGGTGTGTGCATTGCTGATCCCTCCGTACACAATACCGCTATCGGTACGCGACACCAGCGTGCGTGGACACAACGTTCTCCACAGCGTCGCGAAAGACGGTATGCCCAACGCGACTGTCGTCTCGGTATTCGCGACAACTTGCACGCTGCTGATCATGCCCGATAATCCCAGCGAGTCGAGGCGCGGCGTGGAATAACTGATGGACTGTTTACCAACCGGCACACTGTCGACAAAAAATTCACCGCGCTCATCGGAAATGCCGAGTTTTGTTGAACCCGATATAAATACCGTTGCGCCGCGCAATGGCGTGTTTGACAAGCTGTCGTAAATCGCCCCGCGCACCTTGCCCACACTCTGCGCGCGTACCGTCGTGGGAAGTAGCATTGCGAGCAGCAGTGTGCTGATCTGCTGAATCCGTCTTACCGAGTGCGCCATCGGTTACCGCCGTTTGGGTATGTCTACTTCGAGCGTCATCGCCGCGAGCAGGCGTTGTATAAAACCATCAACCGCCCCGTTCTCGATCCACCGCACCACCGCCACGACATCGTTGACCGGATCGACATAAATAATGTTCGTACCGTTGCCGACGTGCAGAAAGGCCGCCGCCGGCGCGCTTGGCACGTATTTCCGGTCGGTGTTCAAAAACCAGTTCATGTAGCCGTAGGTTGGTTGCGCGGGAGTGGGCGTGAGTGATTGTCGCACCCAGGTGTCGGACAACAATCGTTTGTCTTTCCACTGGCCACGGCGGAGCGTCAGCAAGCCGAACCGCGCCATGTCGCGCGCGTTGATGAATACTCCGCCACCCCAGTGTCCGCCGCCACTCACCGATTGTACCGCGCGACCATCTAGCACGATCCATGAATTGTCGTATCCGTACCACCGCCACGTTGACGAGGCGCCAATCGGATCCATAATCTGTTCACGCAAGACTTCCGGTAATGGCTTCCGCCAAATATTGAGGGCAGCAAGCGCCAACGCGTTGACACGCACATCGTTGTATTCGTAGACGCTGCCGGGTTCGACACGGGGTCGATTGATCCACGTATTGGGTGCGTTGGCCGGTGATGGACGATCCGCCCACTCCGGCTTACCCCACAACGTGCCTTCCCAATCGCTCACCTGCCGCAACATGTGATCCCACGTGAGGCGACGATTGTGTGGCGTCTCGAACGGCATCAGCCATTTGCCGCTGGACGGCGCTTCTGCGCCCAGCCCTTGCAGTGGTGTGGCGATTGCGAGTATCGGCCCCAGGCTTTTTGCCACCGTATCATTGACGCTACGAATGAGCCCTTTGTCGAACGCGACGCCGATCACGGTGGACAACAAACTCTTCGTCACACTATGCGTCATCTCCACCGCAGTCGGATCGCCCCACTCGGCCACCACGTAGCCGTGTCGCACAATGACACCCGTTGGTGCTCCGCGTGGTGCGATCGGACCAGTGGCGGCACCGAATGGTTCGCGTCCAAAGGTGAGATAGTGATTGACCTCGAGATCACGCGAGCCCTTTGCTTCGTTGGCGATGGCGAAGGCAATGGCGTCGCCAAGTTTTGTCGAGTCGAAACCAACTTGCATCGCGCGACGCCGTTCCCACGCGTTGCCCGCATCCGGATAGTACGCGTTCGCAGGCACCGTCCATGTCGGTGCCAACTGTGCACTCCCCGCACGCGCGAGGCAGAGCGCGATAGCAGGTATCGCGACGTACCCAAGGCGACGCCTCACAGGATTAGCCCTTTCTTTTTTGCCGGCACGATGACGCCCGAGATTTTCCCTGCGGCGAGTAACGCATTGAACGCGTTGACATCCTGCGTCTCCACCAACTCCACTTCCGCGCGCATCGTCGCCCACATTTTCTCCAATTCCACCAGGCGTTCGCGCACAGGTTTGGTCAGTACCGGATTTCCCTCTACCTGACCAAGCAGGAAGCCGTATTGCCCGTTGATACCATTTGCAAAATTGATGATGTCCTGCCCGTTCGTTGCTTT
>JAYTTR010000516.1:0-15511 GCA_043744935.1 Gemmatimonadaceae bacterium | reverse complement strand
CCGGTTGAGAGCGCGATCTGCGCGGTGACCAGCCCCGCCCGGAATCGCGCTGCGGCTCGCCCTCCGGCAATCTGCCCCGCCCCTGCGCGGATGGTGCCCATCAAGTTCTGGCGCGTGCTGTGCAGTGCGGGAAACAGACCAAACACTATGCCCGTGATGACACTCAGAAGCACTGCGAAAACGACTACTGATTGATCGACGGAAAATTGCATCGTGTCCGCTGCGTCCGGCGGTAAGAGCGTGGCAATCACGCGGAGCGTCCATTGCGCGACGAACAACGAAGCGACTCCACCTATCAGTGCGAGCATCACACTTTCCGTCAGGAGCTGAAGCACGAGATGACGACGTGTGGCGCCGAGTGCTAGGCGCACGCCCATCTCCGTGGCACGTCCCGCACCGCGGGCCAGCAAAAGATTCGCGATGTTAGCACACGCAATGAGCAGCACCACTCCGGTCACTGAAAAGAGGAGCGTCAGTGGCGTCTTCGCCACACCATGTATTGTGCTTTGACCGCGTGCTCCCGGCTCGATGAGCAGCTTCTTCTTCTTGAAGCTTTCCATTGTTCTGGCGCTCATCTCTCGTTGCAACGGTGCTTCTACATCGGCAAGAATCGGTTGATACACGGCATTCATCGAGGCACGGGCCGAGGCAATCGACACACTCGGCTTGAGACGCGCGAAAAGATAGATCCAATAATCGCGGCGGTCGTCCCATTTGGTTAATTTTTGTAGCTCGCCACGCATGGAGATCGGGACGTAGACCAGCGGGCGGGTACCGGCCGACGTTCCTTCAAAGTGTTCCGGTGCGACGCCAACGACCGTGAAGGATTTACCGTTGATCAGTATTGATTTTCCGATCACACTTGGATTTTTGCCGTACTTGTTCTCCCAGAAGCTATAACTGATCACCGCAAGGAAATTCGCGCCGATCACTTTGTCGTCGTCGGGTGTGAGCAAGCGCCCTTGGGCAGCGTTGATACCGAGTACAGGGAAATACGAGCCACTCACAAGCGCGCCTTCGCCAGTCGTTGGTTCATTACGCACGCTGAGCGACACGCCGAATATTCGGTGCGCCGCGATGCCGGTGAACGAGGTTTGCACTTTTGCCAAATCGCGGAACATGGCGTAACTGAAGACCTCATCGCAGCCGCCAGAAGAATTGCATGAGTTCGAACCGGGCATTGGTCCAGGCGCCGAGAAATTGACCAACTGACTTGCGTCACGCACAGGCAGGGGACGCAACAGCAACCCATTGAACATTGAAAAAATTGCAGCATTCGCGCCGATGCCCAACGCGAGTGAGAGCACCGCTATCGTCGTCACGAATGGCGTTTTCAGGAGCATTCGCGCGGCAAGCGTGACGTTTCGCATCGTGGTTGTGCTGGGAGGCGGGGAACCGGGTGCTCCCGGTTTGGACAGCGGCAATCGGGCAATGGTTGCTAGCGTCCGGACGGAGGTGGGTATCGAATGGTTTCAGCGGTGTCATTTGCGGTGAGCCGTTGCTGTTTGACCGATGCCTCGTGCCGCCTGTGGCGAGATCGCATGGCACTCGCAATATCTGGTATCGCCTCCTCCTCGCGAGCGTACACCATGCACGGCAATTGTACTGGGCCGAGGATCGCATTCCACGCGACCGTGTGTGCAGCAGCCGTTGGTATTGCTGCTGGATGTGCAAAACCAGCGTTTGTTGCGTCGGCACCCATAACTTCCGCCGTCGAGCACACGGCGGGAATAGAAATGAACGATGTTGCGCTAATTGCCGAACCGCAAACGTTCGAAGTGCGCCAGCCTATGCGCTCGCCAACGATAGTGATCGTCGCTTATGCACCTGAAGAAACCGCATATGGATGCGCACGATGCTGCGACGCGATGGTACATCAGATCTCCCGCACCGCTTATACGTGAGCACCTGCTTTCTGCAGACCAGTAGTGAGATCATGCACGCCGTTGGTCTTGCGAAACCATTACAACGCTCGGGTCTGTCGCGTGATGATCAGCACTGTTATCGCCGCAACAACTGCACCCCATTTGAAATGTTTGCTGCGCGCATTCCTGCTGCGTTGCTCAGGCTCTACTGTGAGAGCATGGCGGTGAATTTTTACGCGCGGAGTGGAAGCGAATTACTGGTTACGGTGCATTGCGATTTGATTCAACTCTATCATGTCGATTTTGATTTTATGTCAGCCATACGGCAAATGAACTAGCGCTCGCGAGCTTTGATTGCGTCTGCTTACTGCGATCGGATTCATATTACTTGCAGCTGGTCATAGTTGTGCCGATGCAGACAGATGAGTCTGGTCTTGCGCGCAATCAACGGACACATGGACTGCAATCGATAGCCGGTTGAATCGAAATGAATGGGCACTATTTCACCGAGCATTGCATTTATTCGCTATGTAGACGATCGGCGTGTGCATTCCGCCGCGAGTCACTTTGGCTCACACATACCCCGGGTTTCTCATGCATGACATCATCGATACGGCTGTTGCCGCAGGCACGTTCAAGACACTCGCCACCGCGCTCACGGCTGCTGGCCTGATCGACACGCTCAAGGGTACTGGTCCGTTCACCGTTTTGGCTCCAACTGACGCGGCATTCGCCAAAATCCCCGCTGCGGATTTAAAGGCGTTGCTTGCCGACAAGGCGAAGCTGACTGCAGTACTCACGTATCACGTTGTCGCAGGCAAAGTGCCCGCCGCAACGGTCGTAACGCTTCACGAGGCCGCGACGGTTGAAGGCAGCAAGATCACGATCGCGGTTGTTGATGGTAAGGTTGTGTTGAATGGCAAAAGTCATGTCACCGCGACGGATATCGCGGCGACGAATGGCGTGATCCACGTCATCGATACTGTCCTGATGCCGCCCGCCAAGCACTAGCACGTGTCGCATGAGCAACGCGGGGTCGGATGTCTTCGACCCCGCGTTGCTTTTTTCTAAAACAGAACTATTGCGGGCAAGCCCAATTTCGCGGCCTTCGCTGCGAACACGGCAAGATCGTTTGTCACGAGCGCACCAAATTGCATCTTGAGTCCGTCCAGTTGCTTGCGCAGCATCCCGTACACTTCGCCTTGTTGATCGGTTGGACGAAAGTCCGCACTCGACGCGGCCACATCACTGCCAACCGACGCGAGCTTTTCGTACAGCTGATTTGGTGTGCGAAATGCGTCTTCGCGCGCGCCAGTCAACGCCACGTCATACAGCTTCCCCTCGATCGCCAACACCTTCTTCTCGACATCGTCGATGTCCTTGAGAAATGCTTGTGCATCTTCAAGTTTCGGATCACGTCCGGGTGACGGACCGAACTCTTTCGCGTCCTTTATTTTTTCGCGCAGCGTACTTCGCAACTGCTCCACCCCGCGTCGCGTCCATTCCGATTCATCAATGAGGGCGACCGTTTCGTTCAGTGCGTCGCGGATGCGGAGAGCAAGGGCGACCTGCGCGGCGATATCGGCCGTCGTGCCTTCGCTATTTGGATCGCGCCGTACTTCAAGCGACTGACGCAGCGTATCGCGACCCCACAGCAGCGCCACAGTATACATGCCCGGCGCAACCAGCGGACCAGCCTGGCCACCGACGAGGTCCAGGTCCCACGGAACGAGCGGCCGTGAATCAACGACGCGGACACTCGTGTTACCCGGCGGCGCCGTGCGTAACTTGGCCTTGCGCGGTCCTTCATATCGCAAATCCCACAGTGCGCGATTCAGACCACGCAGTGCGGGTGCCGCAGCGAATTTGCGGATCATCGCACCAGACGCGTCGTACACGCGAAAGCGAACGGAGTCTTTCGCAGTCGAATCTTTCGGCAGCGCGGCAATCGTGTAGTTCAACGTAGCCGCCAAGGGAGGATCGTCGCCACCCACCAGCGAATTGGGAGCGGCAGTTGGTGTCGTAATTTTGCGAAACCGATACGCCGCACGCATGGGCAAAAGCGCCGCAGGCTTCGAGACCAGTGAGTCAGCGAGCGTTCGCAAATACGAGATATCATCCGCAATCCAGAATCCGCGTCCGTACGTAGCCACCACCAAATCATGAAAATGCCCTTGCACCTGCAACCAACTGACCGGTGCATGCGGTAAGCCTCCATTTATTTCCGTCCAATACCCACCATCGTTGAGTGACACATACAACGCGTTTTCCGTGCCCGCATACAGCATGCCTTTCCGCACGGGATCTTCTCGCACAACATGAACGTACCCAAAAACGCTTTTCGGCAAGTTCGCACTTATGCGCGTCCACGTGCGCCCGTAGTCAGCCGTCTTGTAAATGTATGGATCACGATCATTGATCAGATGCGCGTCCACCGCAATGTATGCCGAGCCTGCATCATACTTGCTCGGCTCGATGCCGGAAATTGTACTCCATTTCGGCAGACCCGGCACGTTCGCGGTGATGTTGTTCCAGGATGCTCCACCGTCACGCGTCACATGCAACAGCCCATCCATCGTACCCGCCCAGATCAATCCTTTCGTCAACGGGGACTCGGCAATCGCAAATACGACCGTCACGTTTTCGACAAACAGATTGTCGGTCACAAAGCCGCCTGACGATTGCTGCTTCGTGCTGTCGTTCGTGGACAAATCGGGCGAAATCAGTGTCCAACTCTGCCCACCATTGGTTGTTTTATGCACGAATTGCGAACCAACATAGACCGTGTTGTGATCGTGCGGCGAGATGTGAATCGGATACGTCCATTGAAAGCGATATTTCAGATCTTTCGGCGCAACGCCATAGCCCGCCTCGGGCCACGGCTCCACGGCGCGCGACATTTTCGTCTGCAGATCAAATCGCTCGAGACCCGCGTCGTAACAGCCGCTCCACACCGTTCTTCCGTCGATCGTGTCAGGAAGCGCCCAACCGCTCTCACAGCCACCTACTGCACTCCACACACCAACCGAGCGTGATCCACGCGAATTACTTGGACCGCCGTAGGAATATCCATCCTGTCGATTGCCGTAGAGATTGTAGGGAATCTTCGTATCGGTGGCGACGTGATACATCTGCGCATTCGGCAACGCGATTCGCGTGAACGATTTGCCGCCATCGATCGTGATGCCGACACCGGCGTCATCACCAACCATGAAGCGTTCGGCGTCAGAAGGATCCCACCAGATGTCGTGCAGATCACCGCCGGCGCGTGGTGCGTTTGGCATCTTCGTGACACCACCGTCAAGTGTGCCGACAAACTTCACGCCGACGATAAACAGCTTCTCTGCATCGACCGGGCTCACGCCAAATCGCGTGTAGTATTGCGGACGCTCCAACAAATCATGATCGCGATTGACAGAACGCCACGTACGACCGCCATCATCGGATCGATAGAGCGCTGGCTCCTTCATCTCAATCAGCGCGTACAGACGCTGTGGATCACTCCGCGCCACAGCAACACCGATTTTCCCCATCGTGCCAACTTTCGGCAAGCCTTTGCCCCACCCCTGACCGTCTGCTCCGCCATCCAGTCGCACCCACGTGTCTCCTGCATCGCGTGACATCCAAATGCCACTGCCGGCACCACCCGAATGTTTGTCCCACGGCACGATGTATTGTTGCCAGCTCGCCGCGAACAACACCCGCGGATTGGTGGGATCCATCGCGACATCGATAATGCCTGTGCTGTCATTGACGAACAACACTTTTTTCCACTGCGCGCCACCGTCTGTTGTCCGCCATAATCCGCGATCTGCCTGCGGTCCGTAACCATGCCCCTGCGCTGCGGCATACACGATGTTGGCGTTAGTTGGATGCACAATCACACGGCCAATGCGACCGGTGTTGTCGAGCCCCATGTGCGTCCAATGCCGACCCGCGTCGGTCGAACGATAAATGCCATCACCGATGGATACATTGCTACGCAAAAATGTCTCGCCTGTACCAAACCACACCACGTTCGGATCATTCGGCGCCACAGCAATCGCGCTCACCGACGAGACACGCAGCGAGTCGGTGATTGACGTCCATCGCGTACCGCCATTCGTACTTTTGAACAGGCCGCCACTCGCCGCACCCGCGTAGTATGTCTTGTACTCGCCCGGCACACCGGTGACCGCAATAACGCGATTACCGTCTGGTCCGACGAAGCGCCATGTCGGGATTTTTATGAAGGCCGTGTCAAGTGCTGGCACCGTCGGCGTCACAGGTGCACGCTGCGCCGTGGTCACAGGGGCCCAGAACGCGGACGTGAAAATGGCGAGTGCGAGCGGCGCGATGTACCGACGCTGCGTGCGGAGGCCGCGGAAGGCGATGGTGCTGGAAATCGTCACGTCGTAGTCCAGTGCATGTTCGGGCGTGTGCTCAGCCGAGCCTATCGTCGATGAAAGTTACCGTTGCGACGAAGGGCGCGGAGTACCCGCTGGTGCAAGCCAGCGCTGGATTCGCCCTTCGCGTCAATGTACCACATATTGGAGAGTGGTCCTTCAAATCATTATTACTCGGAGCGGGCGTATGACGACGATCAAGCATGCGGTGCAACGCAATTTTGCCGGCGCGTCACTCGCCCTCGGCATCATCGGCGCACTCCCGCTCGGTGCTCAATCACCGCCAGCGCCGCCGCGTCCGGCGATGACATTGATGACGACCGCGTTTGCCGACGGCACTGAAATTCCCGCCGTGTACACACAGGCTGGCGTGCAACGATCACCCGCATTGATGTGGACCAATGTCCCCGTCGGTACCGTTACGTTGGTCCTGCACATGCACGATCCGGATGTTGCGCGCAACAGGACAACGGAAGATCAACTGCATTGGCTTGTGTGGAATATTCCAGGAGCAGCCACAGGTTTGCCCGAGGCCGTAACGCAAGGCGCTGAGTTACCGGATGGAAGTCGCCAGACCAGCGCAAGTGGTCCGATGTATCGCGGCCCCGGTGCCGCAGCAAGTGGACCGCGCCATCACTACACGTTCGAAGTGTACGCGTTGGATACGAAGCTTGACGTCGTATCGGCAACCGACGCGTTTGAAACTCGCGCGAATGTGATGAAGGCGATGCAAGGACACGTGCTCGCCAAAGCCGTTTACGTTGGCCTGTTTCGTCGCCCCCAGTAGCGCGTTTTAACCCAAGAACGAACGGAACATTTGCTTGCGATATGTGGATCCGCACTGGTGCTTGTCATGATGGTGCAAGTCGTTAGCATCGGCTCGCTCCAATGCGCCAGCGCAATATCCAGCTTGACACGCCATCAACCTCCTCGGCATGCTGCACGACAGCGATCAACGTGTCTCCGCGAATGGCGAAACGTGGTACCACGTCTGAGGGAACGGGAAGTTTGATTTCGTCGCAACTGACATGTCGTCGCCAATCGACCAATTGCAAATATGACGGACCTTCGTACACGCTACCTTTCAGTGTCGGATCGTTGAACACGACCAGCGTGCGCTCGTTGGACACGTTGGCGAGGAACATGGGAAACGACCACATAAATCCAAGCGACGCGGCTTTCGCTGGCTCACGAAAGATCTCGTCGATCACCTTTGGTTTCGCACCTCGCCTCGATCTAACCGACAGTTCGATCGAGTCAATCGATTTTCGAACGATGTTCCACCGATACATCGTGTTTGACACTTCGAATATTTCCACGACGGTGCTGTCGTCGCGCGCCACCTCAACACTCCCAAAGGCCTTTGCGACGAGCGGGTTGCGGCGAAATATCCCAGGGATGACTCCACCTAGTACAGGTGGTCGCGCCAAGTCGTCGAGCAGGGCAAATGATGTCGCACTTTCGAGCCGCAACGATCCCACGAGGAGCGAGCCTTTCCACGCGGAGAGATTGAGGCTGGGCCAGTTGACGAGGACACCGCCGTGAAAGAGAAGCGTCTTCGCGTCGAAGTACTCGAGTCGACGGCGGCCCGTATTTTTTATGACTACCATCGTATCGCCGAGTACGGCAACTGAGGTCGGATTCGTCACTTCTCCCGGCCCGTCACCTCTGTGCGCAACAATGGTCAAGCGACCCTGGCGGTCAACGCGAACGACTTTGCGATCTGCAATATCGGAAATGAACACTGTTCGGTCGGCTGCAGCCGCAATGGAATTCGGTCGGCCGACATACACCTTGTCGTTCTCGATTATTCTCGTACTGTCAAGAAAGACAAGACTTGGTTGAGCACGAACGGAGATCGGTAAACACATGCAAAACGAAAGGGACAGACAGAGCGACACGTGCCGACGAAGGTGCATGAGGCAGGTCTCCGAAATTCGATGTGTCGGCAGCTGCGAGGACAGAGACGTCCGCAGCTTACCGGATGTCACCGTGTGGCCGGAACAGAAAGACGATGACGACTCCGCGTCGCATCCGGTCGCACAAATCAGCACACTGTGAGGAGAGTGGGACAGCGCTGTGCATTTGCGAGCCCATCATGCCCATGCAATCGTTACCACCGGACAGCGCGGTCGTAGCGCACTGGTGCGCTGACCAGAAAAACGAATGCGTTCGATTCGCAAATCCTGGCTGCCGCCAATCAAGCTTCATGAAGCATCATCCCTCGACCTGACGCACCGCCATATTGCTGCGCCGCGCGTCTCATGGCTCAACCTTTACTCGAAGCTGCACGCGGTACGCCGTTCCATCATTCGCCCGGCGCAGCAATCACGTACCGTTGATGCGGAATACTTGGAGTACCGAGCCGTCTTGATATGCACCTGCCTTCCACGCCATGGACTTTACCACAAAAAGCAAGAGGTCCGGAACGCCTCGTATGCGGCCAAGCGCAACGCCAATGACTGGCTCACCGGGATTCGCGTGCACCCATCGATCAAAACTTTGAAACTCCATTTTACCGGTGACAGGATTGGCTTTGAAAAAATAGGCAACGGCGTGATCCTTCGCCGCGTCGCCAAAAGTATACGACTGCTTGCCGTAGTTCCGTTCACCGTAACCAAGCATGGGAATGAAGAGCAAATTATTGCCGTACTTCACGCCACCGCCACCGATGCGCTCGGTGGACCACACGCCTTTGTTACCGACGGGTGGCAAACACACCCAACTTGGGCCGTCAGTGCATGAGTAGTCGGCGTCGCGCGGCAATCGGGGCGACGTCAGATCGCCAAACAGTGGCGGTGTGAGCACGCGCTGCCACGACCCGTCGCTCTGCTGCGTTGCGTAACTCAACCCAGCCACCGAGCCCTGCCCCGAGTCGTAAGCGCCCGCGCCGATTTCTTTTGGGTCCAGTTGGCTGTCTGCGTGTTTGATGAAGCCAGAGAATTCCTGTTCGGGAAGGTCGACAGCGATTTCTCGCGTTGCGCCCAACACGCGGCCACCATGTTGCATCTCGCGCACATTGATTTGCGAAAACGCGCGCGGGCTCGTGTTGTAGTACACTCGACCAATACCGAACACGTCATATCCCAATGCGGTGGTGTTCACAGTGAGATCGCGCAGATTCTGTCGCGCGAGTAGGTGCGGAAATAATTCGCCGACGGCCCACGTTCTGATTGGCATGACGATCGGGTACGCGCTCACATCAGAACCCGGACCAAACTGTGTGCTGATGTCGTAGACATGTACGCTGGACGTCTGCGCATTTGCACCGGCCATGGCTTGCACGACAAAGCCATCGGCATCGCGTATCAGCGCGAGACCCTCGCTGGCGAAATCAGATTGCAATCGAAAACCGCCCAAGAGTTCGAACGAACTCGCGACGGACTGTTTAGCGCTGTACGTCGGTGCTGCTGGACCCATCGGCTTGGCCGCCGTCACAGTCTCGACCGCGTGGCTGCAGTGCAGCGACACAGCAATCGACAGGACGAGGAGGACCGCCTGACCGTTCACGGTACTGCGGTTGCATCGCTCTGCAGGATACTCTGCAATGCATCGAAGTTGACCGGTTTTACCAGATGATGATTAAACCCTACTGAAAGCGCGCGCTCCCGGTCTTGTATTTGTCCGTATCCTGTCATGGCAACGAGCACCGTCTGACTGAGCGTGGATTGTTCACGCATGCGTTGTGCTGCGATGTACCCATCAAATCCGGGTAACCCAATATCCATGAGCGCTACGTCCGGACGAAAGTCGACCGCAGTAAGCACGGCACTTGGACCGTCATGCGCGATGCGCACGTCATGTCCGGACGCCAGCAAGAGTAACGCGAGGCTTTGTGCCGTATCGACGTTGTCATCGACAATGAGTATGCGGCGCCGATCAGCTAGCGCCAGTCCGGTGTCGGTCACCGCACCTAGCGGTGCCATTACTGACGTTTGTGCGACGGGCAGTTGGATCACGAACTCGCTGCCTTTCCCCAGTTCACTGAATGCCTTCACCGAGCCGCCATGCAATTCCACAAGCCGCTGCACGAGGCAGAGTCCAATACCCAAGCCGCCTTGCGAGCGATCAAGGGAGCGGTCGGCTTGCGTAAAAAGATCGAAGATATGCGGCAGCAGCTCGGGGGCGATACCAATGCCCGAATCACGCACGCGCAGCAACACGGAGTCGCCTTCCTGCGCGACCGTCAACGCAATCTGCCCACCTTCGTCTGTATACTTGGCCGCGTTGGTGAGCAGGTTGACTACAACCTGCTCCAGGCGCGCCGCGTCGGCGTACAACCATACGGGGTGCAACGGTAGCGCGATGGCGAGCACGTGCCGACGCTGCTTGATAAGCGGTTGCGCCGTTTCAATGGCGCGTTCCACAATACCGCTTGCCAGCACGCGTTCTTGACGGAGTTGTACGCGTCCCGTCGTGACGCGAGAAATCTCGAGGAGATCGTCCACCAGGTGCTTGAGCTGTCCGACTTGCCGTTCAATGATACCACGCGCTTGCTGTTGCACCGGATCCTCGTGCTTGTGCAAGCGCAGGATGTGCACGGCATTCGAGATCGGTGCCAGCGGATTGCGCAGCTCATGACTGAGCATCGCCAGAAATTCATCTTTCCGCCGATCAAGGTCGACCAGCGCAGCGGCTTGCTCTTGCGTTTTCTGTTCCAGGCGACTGCGTTCGGTGATGTCGTAGAAACAGTTCATCGCACCGGTCAGCTCCCCTCGGTCGTCAAAGAGCGGCACAATATTCGTGATCACGGTCAAACGAATACCATCTGGACGTTCGATGACCATCTCTCTGTTTTGTGCCGACGAGAGCTCGCCTCGGAGCACCTTGGACATCAACGTGTCCTGGTGCAGATCGCGCTCGCCACTCGGCCTGAAAAACTTGAACGCGCTGCGGAATTTCTCGTCCGAGTCGCCTGCGTTCGGCTGTCGTCCCAACAACTCCACGGCGCTGGGATTGAAGAGTCGAATGACACCCGTCGTATCGCACGAGTACATCGCAACCGGACCACGATCAAACAGCGCGCGGAACCGTTCCTCACTGAGACGCAGGGCGACCTCCGCGTTTCTGCGTTCGGTAATGTCGTTGAACACGACGGCAACTCTCCGACCTTCTGGCGCACCAAACCCGTAGGCCGAAATATCAAGCCAGCGATTCAATCCTTGCACTTCGTCCATAACGCGCAGCGGTTCGCCAGTCAGTGCAACTTTGCCAAACATCTCAATCCAGTGTGGCTCCAAATTTGGCACTAACTCTTTTATCCGTTTACCGATCACATCGTGCATACCCGTCTGCCGCTCGAACGTGGAGTTCACTTCCAATAAACGGTAGTCGACCGCTCGGTCGTCTTCGTCAAAAATCATCTCGATCACGCAAAACCCCTCATCAATCGAATTAAACAGGGTGCGGTAGCGCATTTCAGACTCACGGAGCACCTCGTCGGTTCGAATGCTTTCGAGGCGCGTCCAGACCCGCGCCGTGAGTTCACGTGCCAGCTCAATTTCGTCGTTACGCCAGTCGTAGGCGACCGATTGATACAGGCAGAGCGCGAAGCGCCAGACCCCATCCAGGATCAGCGGTGCGCAGATGAACGAAGCAATCTTGAGGGAGGCAAAGGTTGGGGCGTCCGTGCGCGAATCCGTCAGTGTGTTACGCACAACAATCACCTCACCTGCACGCGCCTCCCGGATAAATTGCGGTCCGACAAAACCACCGAGTGCATAAGTGCCCACGAGGCCCGGCACATCGGCGCGGTGCCAATCATTCGCGATCACCACCTGTTCCGCCGTCTCGTCAATTTCCGCAAAAGCGCACAGCGAAAGATTGAGATAGGCGCCAAGGCGTGCACTTACCGTTTGCATCATATCGTCGACGCTCACTAAACTCGGCAACTCCTTCGTAACCGAGGCGAGAAACGCCAAGTTGAGCTCTGCGCGCTTGCGATGCGTCACATCACGCGAGATCGCGAGGAGTCGCGTGGGTCGCTCGCTGGCGTCAAGGATTGGCGACACGACAACGTCCCACCATTTGGGATCACCACGCATCGTTCGGTAGTACCCGACAAAACTTCCCGTTCCGCCGGCGCGCGCGGTTGCAACCGCCTCTTCCGCCGCGAGACGATCATCCCCCGCCCACATGTCATACCATGTGCGGCCAATGTACGGCTCGACATTGTCGATACCCAGCAGCTCATTCCCGCGTAGCAACGCTCGCAATGTCCCGTCGAGATCAAGAACTTTGATGCAATCACGGCTACTGACGATAATACTGCGGTTGAACGCTTCGCTTTCACGGAGTGCGTGGTCTGCGCTCTGACGATCCGTGACGTCACGCGTAACGCAGCGCGTGTGCACGAATACATCGTTCTCGAAAAGTGCATTGGAATTCACCAACACGTGCCGGAGCGACCCATTCCTTGCGCGGAGTTTCACTTCGCGATCCTGCAAGGTTTCTCCGTTGAGCAATCGCGCGAGAATGTCCGCAATAGCGGCTTTATCTTCGTGAAACTCTTTAATGTTGTGGCCAATGTACTCGTCGTGCGAATATCCGAGCATATCCAGCTCTGTTTGGTTCGCCCAGAGAATGTCACCATCGGGCCCAACCCAATGAAAACCGATCGCCGCCTTGTCAACGAAGTCGCGCAGGTGCAATTCAGATCGGTGCAATTCATCACGACTTTCACGAAGTTCAGCAACAAGTGCCGTCATCGCCTGGGTCGACTGCACCGCATCGTGTAACGCCTGCGTAGCGCGACGCTGCTCTCCGTCCACCTTCTGGTGCGCTTGATACGCGATTGCGGCAAATGCGGAGAGACTTGTGAGTTGTCGCAAGTCCTCGCCGTCAAACTTGCGCGCATCATCGTGTGTGATCGCCCAAATAGTGCCGACCGCTTCACCGTCGACATGGAATGGCACGAGCAAACACTCGATCGCCGCCGGTGTCGCTGCCGGCAGAGACGGGGATCGTTGCTCCGGGCGCGCAAAGAACGCTGGCGCGTCGCCATCGAGAACGTCGGCGCACGGACCGAAGTCGCGAGGGATTCCGGCACCCACATGCGGTGTCCATGCACCAGAAATCGCCGGCCAATAAAATGTTTTGCCATCATCCGCCAAGACACTCACACCGGACGAGCCCGCACCCAGCACGTCCAATATCGTGTCGCTCAACGACTGCAGAATCGTATGCGGCGAATCAACGAGCGCCTGCACCAACGCCCGCAGTGCGCGGTTTTCCGCAGGGTAGTTGGGGTCACGCGTTGGACGGCGAGTTAACTCTTCGGTGCGCAACACTGCCTTGAGCGGCACGGCTTCCGGCGGCAGCACTTGCGCTCCGTTTTGCTGAATGGTCATACCGCGATGACGCTGTTTTTTCTATTCGGCACGAAAGGCATTTATAGTGGGCGGTCGATATTCCCTTGTGTAGTGTAAGGTTGGTACACGTCGCGTGCCGGACCCGGGAATGCGGACTCGACCGTGGTGTGCCTTTTACTCTTGAGCTTTAACGGGCTGCTAAGCATGGTGCAGATCGAAGTCGTTGACCGCGCGTCACCGGTACAGATCGATATGGCACGGGAGTTCGTGCGCGAATACGTTCCGCTTCCGCACCTGAGAGAACGCTGGTACGCTTGGATTCTCCGACATCCGATTGGACACCGCACCGGAACCGACAGCAGCACGCACGTTATATGGACGCTTCGGCTTTGTGGAAATTCCGCGCTATCGCGGCGATCTGCTGCCGGATTCGGTGTGTTATGGACGCTCGCTACTGCGGCGCGATCACATAGTCGACTAACACGCCGTTCACAAACGACATCAGCAGCTTCTTCCCATCGTACGCATACGTACGCTTCATCAGTGTCAGCGACCCTTCTTTCGACTCCGCTGCCGTGTTTGCCGGTCCAAACATCGTTTCAACATCGGTAATGGACAATCCTTTTTTCAGCGATAACAACGCGTTGCCCGTGCCACTCGCCACATTCGTTGGCAACGCGGCGCCGATCATCGTGGCGCCTCCAGAAAAATCCGCAAGTTGCGCGAGTGCGCGCATGATTCCATCAGCCGTCAGCGCATCGGCCGGAATGCCATGTCGGAAGCGCACGTTGAAGCGACTTCCGCTTTCCACGCGCTTCACGCGCAGATTCGCCTGCAGTGCAGCACTGGCTTGTTCGGCTGCCGCACGGGTGCGCGAATTCTCGCGCTCTCGTTCACCACGCGCATTCGACAAGTCTTTTTCAAGCTGTTTCTTCAAGTCGCCATTCGGGGTGGCCTTGATTGAATCCCGTAATGTGCGTTCACGTTTGCTCTCGCCTTCTTCATTTGCGGAAACGGTTGCACCGGTGTTGTCGCCGAACGTGCCATAGCCGCCACCACCAAGTTGTACTTCAATGTGCGAGTCCTTCTTGACGACAACTTTCGTGATCATACTTGTTTGGCCGATCTTTAATGACGTACCATTGTCCTTGAGGCGCTGCGCGACCTCGCGCCAATCGACGGGCATCGGTTCTTCGGGAAATACATCGATGCCTTTGCTGGTGCCGGGCATCTCGATCTTCACTGTAAGCATCCGGCCTTCCAGCGCCGCACGCAACGCCGCCTCACTTTGCGCGTGCGCGCGCTGAGGCAGAAAGCTGCACAACAACACCAGCGTCGCGAACAGCCGTGATGTAGTGCAATTGGTAGCGCGCATACGGAATCTCGTGGCAGGATTTACGACAGCATGAAGGAGAGCCAATCTTATCACGTTCTGTGATGCACCGACAGGACACGCACCTCGTCCCTTCTCCTTGCCACACCCGGCGCTCTCCGGCATACTCTCGCGCATCCTCCCGCACTCCTGACTATCCAGCATTTTCCACGCAGACCGCTGATGGACTTATCTATGGATCTCCCAGTTGCGCTGTTGTTGAAAGACTCCCGCAATTGTGCACGCAGTCGCCGCCACCTGTTGCACGGGCTTGGTGTTGCGCTGATCATGGCGCCGCTCAGCGTTGCATCGGCGCAAGGCCGTTGTGGTGGCGCACGTGTTGGCACCGCAGTGTGCGACACGACACCGGCGCCACCGCCCTTCGCGCCCACCGGATGGAAGACCGTTGCGCTCGATCACTTTTCCATGCAGGTCACCGACTACAAGAAAGAGGCGGCCTATTACGCAACGCTGATGAACTGGAAAGTCCGCAGCGATGACGGTACGAAGGCCGTGCTCGACATAGGTGAAATCGGCAGCGTGGTTATTCGCGGTGGCTTTGTCGCACCACCGCCGCCA